>QIHU01000368.1 GCA_003231035.1 Acidobacteriota bacterium | reverse complement strand
GTCACCGGGGTGATCGTGATTAGCGTCGTCTTGTTGCTCTTGGTGGTTGGTTTCTTCCTCTACTTGGTGCCGACGGTGATCGATCAAGGGCAGCGGCTGGCCAAGCGGTTGCCGCAGTACGAGCAGCGGTTGGAAGAACAGATCGGTCCGTTGATGACGCGGCTGCGGGCGCGCTATCCCGAAGAATTAGAGACCCTCAACCAGAAAGTACGCGAAGCGATCACCAGCAACCTCGATCGGGTGGTGGACGTGGCCGGCTTCGTGGGCAAGCGGCTGCGCAATCTGTTCGGTAACCTGCTGCAACTCTTCCTCTTCCTGCTCAACCTAATCTTTGTACCGGTCTTCGCCTTCTACATGCTGGTCGACTGGCCCAAGATCAAGCGAGGCACACTGGATTTGATCCCGGTTCCCTATCGAGAAACCGTGCTGGCACGGGTGGGGGAGGTCAACGATGCGGTGGCCGGCTTTGTCCGTGGGCAGTTGACCATCGCCGTGGTGCTCGCCGCCATCAATGCCATCGGGCTGATGATCATCGGGGTACCCTTCGGCCTGGTTATCGGTATCGTTGCCGGCTTGGCCAACATGATCCCCTACATGGCTTTGATCGTCGGCCTGACTCCGGCGATGGTGCTCTGCTGGGCGGAATTCCAAAGCTGGCCCCGTTTGATCGCCGTGATTGCCGTCTTCAGCGGCGCGCAGCTGCTCGAAGGGACGGTGCTCAGCCCCCGCATTCTCAGCGGCCACGTGAACCTCCATCCAGTGTGGGTGCTGCTCTCGGTGATTGCCGGCGGTAGTCTCTTCGGCTTCTTCGGCATGCTGATCGCCGTGCCGACGGCGGCGGCGATTCAGGTGTTCGTTCGCCACTGGCTTGAACTCTACCGAGCTTCGCGGATCTACCGCGCGGAGGAATCGTAGCTAGTGTCCCGTGCGGAAAGTTCGCTACCATTCGAGGGCCGCTCCTCGCAATACTCCCAGTATTGCTGCGTCGCCGCGCCTTGCCCAGCGGGCGACTCGACCCTCTCGGTGATAAACGAACTTCCCGCACGAGACACTAGTTGCGTAGACCTTCTCCGGCTAATCGTCAATCGAACTGACAATTAGCCGGGAGGAGCTAGCTCTCCGCCTCGTCGCGGAACTTCTCCATTTCCCGTCGATCGCGCTTGCTGGGGCGGCCAGCACCGCGTTCGCGGCGGGCGGGGGGGGCCTTGGCGAGCCGTTCGAAGCGGTCCATTTGTGGCTTCGGCGGGCTCAAATCTTCGTAGACTCGCGCCGCTTCCGCTTTGCGCAGGGTCTTGTCGCGCAGTTCTTGGACCACCAGGATGCGGGTCCAGTCGCGCAGGTCGATTTCCACCGTGTCCTCCAAGGCGAGAGCGCGGTGGGGCTTGGCGACGTGGCCGTTGACTCGAACTCGGCTGAGTGTGCAGGCACGTGTCGCTTGGCTGCGGGTCTTGAAAACACGGGCTACCTGGAGCCACTTGTCGAGCCGAACTTTCATCGCGCACCAGTCTAACCGGCACGGCCGATGGGTATCGGGCGTTATCATAGAGCGATGATCCGATCCCAGCGCCGGTTGCTCCTCTTTCTCGCCGTGATACCGGCTTTGGCGATTGTCACGGCGTGGGTCTACATGGCGGGAATGAGCCACTTCGAGGGTGAGTCGCGCAACTTTTGGCAGGCCATAGCCTGGTCGGCTGAGACCTTGACCACGACCGGTTACGGCGCCGATTCCGCCTGGAGTAGCCCGTGGATGATCCTCTTCGTGGTGATCGTGCAATTCCTCGGAGTGTTCTTGGTTTTCCTGGTCTTTCCGGTCTACCTGATTCCCTTTCTGGAGGAGCGTTTCCAAGCCCGCTTGCCGCGCTCGGAGAGAAAAATGGACGGCCATGTGGTGGTCTTCGGCTACGGCGCCGCGGTGGCGACCTTGTTGCCGCAACTGGAGGCGGCCGGCCTCAAGACCTTGGTCATCGAACGGCGTGAGGAAGAGGCTCGCCGTCTTCTCGATCGCGAGCAGCGCGTGCTCTACGGTCGGCTGGAGGACGGTGTCTTGGAGGAGGCCTCCCTGCTGGCGGCCACGGCGCTGATCGCCAACTCACAGGACGCGGAGAACGCGGCGGTGATCTTGGCGGCGCGGCAGATGGGCTTTGAGGGCTCGATCTTGGCCTTGGTCGAAGACCCGTGGCACCGCCGGCCGATGTCGCTGGCCGGCGCCGACGCCGTTTTTACCCCGCGTCACATGCTGGGTGCGGCACTGGCGGCTCGCGCCAGTGCTCGTGTCAGCCCACGGTTGGTCGGTGTGCAACAGCTAGGTGAGATTCTGGAAGTCCGCGAGATCAGGGTCGCTCCGTCGAGCGACCTTGCCAACTCCACGCTGGCCGAGTCCGGGGTAGGGGCGCTCACCGGTGCGACGGTGATCGCTCAATGGGTGGGTGGCTCGTTGGAAGCTGAACTGACCGCCACCATGCGGTTGCACCCCAATGGAATTCTAGTGGCGGCGGGCAGCAGCGAGAGTTTGGAGAAGCTGGAAGAGCTGGCGCGCGGCCATGCGGAACCACGACGTCGGGGCCCCTTCGTTGTCGGTGGCTTCGGCGAGGTGGGGCGCAAGGTGGTGGAACTCCTGCGCGACGCGGGCGAGGAGGTCCTAGTGATCGATCGCGAGCCGCGCGAGGGAGTAGACCAGATAGGAGACGTGCTCGATCCGCAGCTCTTGGAGCGCTTGGAAATCGGTGACAGCCAGGCGGTCATCCTGGCGCTCGACAACGATAGTTCCACCCTCTTGGCCACTGTCATCCTCAAGGGGGGCGCCCCCTCGGTGCCGGTGATCGCCAGGGTCAACGAGGCCGAGAACGTGGAACGGATTCGCCGCGCGGGGGCGGAATTTGCCCTTTCGATGAGCCAGGTTTCCGGCCAGATCCTGGCCCACAGGCTACTCGGCGAGGAGGCGGTCGCGGTCCATCCACAGCTCAAGGTCAGTCGCATGCCCGCTCCGGGCCTCGCCGGCAAGGGGGCTGTCGATCTCAACATCCGTCAACGGACCGGTTGCTCCGTGGTCGCGGTCGAACGGGGTGATCAAACGCTGGTGGAACTGAGCGGCGACTTTGTCTTCGAGAAAGACGATGTTCTTTTCGTCAGCGGTCCCGCCAAGGCGGTGGGACAGTTTGCTGAAGCGGTGAAGCAGTTCGCGGCGGCGAGCGGAGGCTGATCGCCGTCGAAGGGTTCAGTGTTGGTCCTCAGTCGCTAGCCTTGCGCAAGGCTTCGATACCGCGGTCGCGCTTCTCCTTGACCCGGAGCTTCTCGAGCCTGTGATCTTCATCTTCTTGCTGGCTCTGGGTGGGGTCGGCGAGGCTCTTCATCTTGTCGCCGTGGAGAATCTCCAGCTCCGCAAGCTTGGCCTCGGCCTTGCGCCGCTCCTCGGCAATCTGTTGCTTCACTTCTTGCGCCAGACCACCCTCTCGCGGGGGTTTGATTCCGTCGGCTTCAAGACGCTCCAAGGCCAACTCGTAGGCTGATTTCATTCCGCTGGCTCTGTCCTTCTTCGTCATGCGGGAAGTCTACCAACAAGCGGTCTCATGCTGACCTAGAAGGCTGTAGAATGCGCTGCGCACCGGTTGGCCGGTAGAGACCATTACTCAGGAGCAGTGCATGATCGAAGTGCAGGGTTTGAGCCGCCGCTACGGCGAGTTCACCGCGGTCGATGGAATTTCCTTCCAAGTCGATCAGGGTGAGATCGTCGGCTTCCTGGGGCCCAACGGGGCGGGCAAGACCACCGCCATTCGGATGATCACCGGTTTCTTGCCTCCCAGCGAGGGGCAAATCACTGTCGCCGGCTACGATCTTCTGGCCCAGCCTGTGGCGGCGCGGCGGCAGATCGGTTATCTACCGGAGACGGTGTCGCTCTACGGCGAGATGCGGGTGCGCGAGTACCTGGTCTACCGCGCCAGGTTGCAGGGAATGGGCAGGATGGATGCGCGCCGCGCCATTGGCGAGGCCCTCGAACGGTGCTTACTCGACGAGGTCGAGGAGCAGATCATTGGGACTCTTTCCAAGGGATTTCGCCAGCGGGTGGGATTGGCGACAGCGATCCTTCACCAACCGCGGGTGCTGGTGCTGGACGAGCCTACGGTGGGGCTGGATCCCAAGCAAATCGTCGCCATCCGGCAGCTGATCCGTGAATTGGGTGCCGAGCGGACCCTCTTGCTTTCGACCCACATCCTGCCCGAGGTCGAGTTGCTCTGTAATCGGGTGCTGATCATCGATCGCGGAAAGATCGTCGACCAAGGCACCCCGGACGGCTTGCGGGAGCGCTGGCGGGGCAATCCGACCCTGCGTCTCGACCTCAAAGGAGAGCCAGCCGAGGCTGAGCAAAGGCTGCTCGGCTTGAACGGCGTGATCCAGGTTCGTCGCTTGGATCGGCCGACCGGGGAGGGTGCTCCTGAAGCCAGCCGCTTTAGCCTCGAATGCGAGGTGGGTCGCGATCTGCGGGAAGAGGTCTTTCGCCTCTGTGTGGAACAAGGGTGGGTGCTCCTTGGCCTGAGCGAAGACAAGGCCAGTTTGGAGGAAATTTTCGTACGGCTGACGGCCCACGAGTCCGCCCAGGAGGCGACCGAGGATGGGCGGCCCCAGCCACTTGAGCCAGGGCCACTGGAGTCCGAGCCACTCGAGGAGGCTTCATGAGCGGGATCCTAGCGACCTTGCGTCGCGAGTTGTGTGCCTATTTTTTCTCACCGTTGGCCTGGGCGTTGCTGACTTTGCTGCTGGTGATCAACGGCACCATCTTTGCCTTGATCATCAGTTTTCTGAGCGATCCGCGCTCGGCCGGTGGGCGCCCGCTCGACTTCTTCTTTAGCAGTTCCTGGGTGGTGTTGATGTTCATCGTTCCGCTGCTCACCATGCGGCTGATCTCCGAGGAACGCAGCTCCGGCTCGATCGAGGTGCTGATGACCGCGGCGGTGACCGAGCTTCAAGTTGTGGTCGGAAAGTACCTGGCGGCGTTGCTCTTCTACCTCTTTCTCTGGCTGCCGACCTTGGCCTACGCCGCCATCGTCGCCGGCTACAGCGAGATCGATTGGGGGACGATCGCCTCCGGCTACTTGGGCATCTTTGCCGCCGGAGCTGTCTTCTTAGCGATCGGCACCCTGGCTTCGTCGCTGGCGCGCAACCAGGTGGTGTCGGGGGTGATCACCTTCGCCGTCGTCTTTTTTCTCTTTCTGGTCTTTGGCTCGTTGCAGTCGTTGGTCAACAGTTCCGTGTGGAAGGAGTTCTTCGCCTACCTCGACGTCGCCGGCCAGATGGACGACTTCGCCCGCGGGGTGGTCGATTCTCGCCATTTGGTGTTCGATTTGACCACCGTCATCTTTCTACTCTTTGTCACCAGCCGCACTCTGGCGGCCAAGAAGTGGAGGTAAGGGATGAGCGAAAGCAACCTGCCGCCGTCCCAGCAATCTCCGCCGTCGATGGCCCGTCGTCGCACCGTCGAAGCCTCGACCTTGGGGGTCGGCTTAGTTCTGGCGGTGCTGCTCCTCGGGCTGGTCAACTACTTTGCTTGGAAGTACTACAAGCAGTTCGACTGGACATCGTCTGAGATCTACACCCTCTCTGAGAAGACCAAGAACGTGGTCGGTTCTCTGACCCAACCGGTGGAGGTCGTCGTCTTCACGGGTCCCGGCGTGGCGATGGGGGAGCAGTCGTTGGAGTTGTTGGAGCGCTACCGGGCGCTATCACCGCAGCTGCGCCTGCGCGAGGTCGACCCGATCAAGAATCTGAGCGAGGCGGAACGGCTCTTGGAGCGCTACGCCACCCACTACCAGGAAGGGACGGTCAAAGTCGTCTTTGACAATGGTGCCTCGCGGCGGATTTTCGAAGAGGACGATCTGGCCGAGTACGATTACTCTCCGGTGCAGATGGGGGGGCCACCGACGGTGACCGGTTTCAAAGGCGAGGCGGTCTTCACCGGTGCCTTGGTCGAGCTGGCCTCCGGCGAGCGCCCGACCATTCTCTTTACCGTCGGCCACGGCGAGAAGAAACTGGATGATTTCTCGGGCAACGGTCTGCGCGGAGTGCAGGAGCTTTTGGGGCGCGACAATGTGACGATGGAGGAGTGGGCCTCACTAGGTAAGCAAGTTCCCGAAGCGACCTCATTGATCGTGGTCGCGGGACCTCGCGGCAACTTCTCAGCCCCGGAATTAGAGGCTTTCACCGCCTATCTCGACGGCGGCGGAAGGATGCTCTGGCTGTTGGATCCCGCCCTCTCGGCCATCGCCGATTTGCAGGCGGCGCCGCTGGGTGACTGGCTGGCGGGCTACGGCATCGAGCTGGGCGAGGACCTGGTGGTCGATCCCGACCAGGCTTTGCCTTTCTTCGGCGCCGACACCTTCTTTGTCAATGCCTACGGTAGCCATCCGGTGATTTTGCCGCTGGCCGAGACCCAGACCGCGGTCATCTTGGCGCTGGCGCGTTCGGTGACCGCCTCGAACGACGAAACCCCCGGGCGCACCCGTACCGAGCTGTTGGAAACCAGCAGCGGGGGCTGGGGCGAAACCTCGCTCGAGCGGCTGCCGGAAGTGGAGGCTGAAGAGACGGATCTGCTGGGGCCGGTGTCGTTGGCGGTCGCGGTGGAGGAGATCGCACCGGAGGCGGGTCCAGACGATGGCTCCAGCGATTCCGCGCCGGCCGGCGAGAAGAGCGCTGGCATGCGGATGATCGTCTTTGGAGATTCCGATTTTGCCGCCGACAACCAGATTGGCAACCAGGGTAACGCGGCCCTGATCGACAACGCCATCAACTGGCTCCTGGAGCGCGACACCCTGCTGGGGATTCCTCCCAAGAAGCCGGAACAGGTGCGTCTGAGCCTGACCCGCCAACAACTCTGGCGTACCTACCTCCTCACCGCGTTGCTCCCCTTACTGGCGATCGTGGCGGGCATGGTGGTCTACTTCAAGCGTCGGAGGTAGGAGCATGAGGCCGCGTACTCTCCTGATCTTGCTTCTGCTGGTGGTCGCCCTCGCGGCCTTCGCCTGGTTTGTCGATCGCGACCTACCGGGAAGCGACGAGCGCGCGGAGAAGGCCCACCAGGTGCTGCACTTTGACGCCGATCAGGTGGTGGCGGTGCGCATTGAGCGCGGCGAGGAGAGAATCCGGCTGGAGGGTACCCACCCCTCGCTGGAGCAAGGCGGGGAAGCCACACCTCGGGAGCCCGTGGCGTGGAGGTTGGTCGAACCCCTCCTCGCGCGGGCGGATGGGGGCAAGGTCCGTGCCCTGTTGAGCGACCTCGGGAGTCTGGAATCGCAACGCAAGATCGAGCAGCCAGACCGTGCCGCCTTGGGTCTCGCCGAGCCCCGGGCGCGGCTGATTCTAGAGCG
>QIHU01000728.1 GCA_003231035.1 Acidobacteriota bacterium | reverse complement strand
CGCCGCCGGCACCGAAGCCATGAAGGCAAAGGGGAGCACGGTGAGCAGGGCGTGGCGCAACCAGGTTCCGAAGATTTGCACCGGCCGTTCGGAGAGGGTATCCATCGACCACGAGAGCTCGCGCAGCCCCTCGCCGGAGTGGAGCCAAAAGCTGGGAATGAGGAAGAGCAAGCGGGTCAGATAGAGGATAAAGGTACCCAGCAGCAGAAAGGCTACATACAGTAGAACGCGCCCGATACTGAGTGGGTGCGGGTAGCGCAGGACCGCCCAGACGGTCAATCCCATGGCCAGGATCACATTGAGGAATGAGTTGGCGGCGAACTCGCGCAGGCTGAGGAAGAAGAGCGAAGAGACCGGTCGTACCAAGTAATAGTCGAGGTCGCCGCGGTTGATGAAGAGAGGCAGCCACCACATATTGTTGGCGAAGAGGGTCATGTAGAGCGCGTCGACCAACAGGTAGCTACAGACGAAGATGTAGATCTGGTCGAGGTCCCAGCCGCCGAGGAGCGAGGTATGGCGGTAGAGCACCTTGAAGAAGGCGATGTTGACGGCGTAGAAGACGGCGTCCATCACCACTCGGAAGTAGAAGTCGAGGCGAAATTCCATCGCCCGCGACAGCGAGAAGCGCAGGAAGTGCACGTAGAGACTCAGGTAGCGCAGTGGTTTCAAATGCCTACCCCTGTGTACTCGCGGTAACCGCGCCGCCAGACGATGTGGGCCACCCCGCCGATCATCGCGCACCAGACCAGCGCCACCGCGAGGGTGCGCAGCCACTCGCCGGTGTCGATCCGGCCGAGCAGAGTCATCACCGGGAAATAGTAGAGGGTCTGGAAGGGCAGTATTTCTAGGATCTGGCGTGCCCAAGCCGGGAACAGGTCCAGCGGCAACATCAAACCGCCCAACATGCTGGTGATAAAGCGCAGCATCACCTGGAGGGACCAGACATTGTCGGCCCAAAAGGCGACCCCCTGGATGACGTAGAGCATCAGGAAGAGAAGAACGTTGCCCACCGCCACCGCCACCGCGGTGCGCAGCAGGCTGGCGAAGGTCACCGCGCCGAGTTGCGAGAAGTCGAACAGCAGGGAGGCGACGCCGCTGAACAGAACTAGCTGGAGCAGCGAGGGCACCAGGGTGCCCAAGTGCTCGACATACTTGATGGCGCCATAACCGGTGGGGTAAATCAGATAGCGAGTCAGGCTGCCCTGGTAGATATCTTGCGAGATCGACATCTGCCGTTCACCGCCAGAGACCACTCGGCCGATCAAGATCGCCAACAGGTAGTAGAGGATCATCCCGTCCTGGGTGAATCCTCCGATGGTCGTCCGGCCCGACTCCGCGAAGACGGCGGTCCACAGGTAATAGGCGACGACCATCTTGGCGGCGAAGACCGCCACCGTGTTGATCCAGAAGTCGGTGCGGTAGCTCATCAACTTGCGCGCCTCGACACTGAACACCTGGAGGGCCAGCCCTGCTCTCACTCCTCGTCTCCCTCCTCGTTCTCGTTCTCGTCCTCGCGTTCCTGCATGATGCGGGCGATGATATTGCCGATCTCCTCTTCCTCGATCGACAGGTCGGTCACCGGCAATAGCTGCAAGAGGCGGCCGGCGAGGGCGGCGACTTGAGCGCGCGGTGTTCGCAGGCGCAGGCCGAGGTCCGCCTCATGGCCCTCTTCGGGGGGCAGGATCTCGCCGAGACCTTCCAGCTCGCGCGCCAACTGCTGGCGATCCACCTCGTGGCTGAGTTCCACCGCCACCATCTTGTGCTGGGCGTAGCGCTCCGCGACCTCGGCCAAGGGGCCGTCGAAGACCAGTTCGCCCCGCCGAATGATCAGGATGCGCTTGCACAGCCGCTCGATGTCTTCCATGTAGTGGCTGGTGAGTAGCATCGCCGGCTGATGGTCCTGGCGGTAGCGCAGAAGAAACTCACGAATGGCCCGTTGGGCGGTGAGATCCAGGCCGATGGTCGGCTCGTCCAAGAAACAGACGCGCGGTGAGTGGAGCAGGGCGGCGATCAGCTCCATCTTCATGCGCTCACCCAGCGAGAGGCGGCGGATCTGCACGTTGAGTTGCTGGTCGACATCGAGGGTCTCGGCGAGGTAGGCGAGCCCTTCGTCGAACCGTTGCCTCGGGATTTGATAGATCTCGCGCAGCAGCAGAAAGCAGTCGGCGGCTGGCAGATCCCACCACAGCTGGGCCTTCTGACCCATGATCAAGGCGATCTGGGCGCGCATGCGGTTGTCGCGCAGCCAGGGGTCATAGCCGAGCACGCGGGCGCGGCCGGCGGTGGGGACGATGATCCCGGCCAGCATCTTGACCACCGTCGTCTTGCCGGCGCCGTTGGCCCCCACCAGGCCGACGATCTCACCGGGACCGACATGGAAACTGACTCCGCGCACGGCGTGGCGCGGTTCTTTGGTGCGCTTGACTAGCGACTTAACCGAACCCCACAGGCCGGGCTCCTTGCGATGGACGAAGAAGGTCTTGGACAGACCTTCAGCTTGAATCACCTACCGGGTCCCAAGGCCGAGCGTGTCGAGAAAAAAAGCGTACTCGAAGGCGGTTTCGTGCAGGCGGCTGTAGCGCCCCGAAGCCCCGCCGTGGCCCGCGCCCATGTTGGTCTTGAGCAGCAAGCGGTGGGAATCGGTCTTGCCCGCGCGCAGCTTGGCGGTCCACTTCGCCGGTTCCCAATACTGCACCCGCGGATCGTTGAGACCGGCGGTCACTAGAAGGTGCGGATACTCCTTGGCCTCTACGTTGTCGTAGGGCGAGTAGGAGAGCATGTACTCGAAGTATTCCTTCTCGTTGGGGTTGCCCCACTCTTCGTACTCGGTGACGGTCAACGGGATGGTGGGATCGAGCATGGTGTTCATCACGTCGACAAAGGGCACCGCCGCATGGGCCACGGTGAAGAGATCCGGGCGCAGGTTGAGGACGGCGCCGATCAACAGCCCGCCAGCACTACCGCCGCTGATCGCCAGCTGAGTCGGATCCGCGTAACCGGCGGCGATCAGGTGCTCGGCGCAGGTGACGAAGTCGGTGAAGGTATTGCGTTTGTTGAGCAGCTTGCCCTCGTCGTGCCAGAACTCGCCCATCTCGCCGCCGCCGCGCACATGGGCGATGGCATAGACGAAACCACGGTCGAGCATACTCAGCCGCGAGGACGAAAAATAAGGCTCGCTGCTCGAACCGTAAGAGCCATAGGCGGTGAGCCAGAGCGGGGCGGCACCACCCTCGCGGGTGTCGCGCCGATAGACCAACGAAATCGGCACTTGCGTGCCATCGCTGGCGGTGGCGAAGATCCGTTCGCTGCCATAGGTGGCCGGGTCGTAGCCGCCGCGCACCTCGGTCTGCTTGAGCAATTCGCGGGTGCGCTCGCTGAAGTCGTAGTCGAACACCGACCATGGGGTCACCAACGAGGTGTAGCGGAAGCGGAGAGTCTCGGCGGAGTACTGGCGGTTGTCGGCCGGGAAGACGGTGTAGACCGGCTCGGGCATGGCGATGTAGTGCGGCTCACCGTCAATCGGGCGCACTTCGAAGCGGCGCAGCCCCTCATGGCGTTCGACGACCACCAGGAAGCGCTCGAAGACTTCGATCCACTCGAGCTTCGTCTTGGGCCGATGGGCGATCACCTGTCGCCAGTTCTCGCGCTCGATCTGGTCGACCGGAGTGCGCAGGAGCTTGAAGTTCTTGGCCTCTTGGTTGGTGCGAATGAAGAAGTGATCGCCCTGGTGGTCGATCCGATACTCGACCCCTTGTTGCCGGGCGGCGAAGAGCTGAAGCTGCCCTTGGGGTCGATCCGCGTCGAGGAAGTAGGCCTCGCTGGTGACCGCGCTGTCGGAGGAGGCGAGGAGGTAACGCTGGCTGCGAGTCTTGCCCAAGTTGACGAAGAATCGCTCGTCGTGCTCGTGGTGGAGGACCGTATCGTTGCCGGCCGGTTGACCGAGCCCGTGTCGCTTGAGTTGATACGGGCGGTTGGCGGCGTCGGCGACCACGTAGAAGAGCGTCCCGTTGTCGTTGCCCCACTCCAGACCGTAGGTAATGTTCTCGACCTTGTCGGCGAGGACCTCGCCGCTGGACAGATCCTTGATCCGTAGCGTATAGCGTTCGTCCCCGGCGGTGTCGTAGCTATAGGCGAGGAGTCGGTGATCGGGGCTCACTTTGAAACCGCCCAGGCGAAAGTAGTCATGGCCCTCGGCCAGCTGATTGACGTCGAGCAAGACCTCCTCGGTGGCATCCAAACTGCCCCGCTTGCGGCAGTGGATTTGGTACTGCGACCCTTTGACCGAACGGGTGTAGTAGAAGAAGTGATCGACGGGGGTCGGTACCGAAAGATCGTTCTCTTGGATCCGCCCGACCATCTCTTGGTAGAGGGTCTCGCGCAGCTCCCCGGTATGTGCCATGGTGGCTTCGGTGAAGGCATTCTCCGCCTTGAGGTAGGCGAGGACCTCCGGGGCTTCGCGCTGGCGTAGCCAACGATAGTTGTCCACCAGCTCGATCCCGTGCAGCGAGGTCACCTGGCGCTGAACCCGCGCCACCGGCGGGGAGTCGAGGTCCACCGCGGCCTCGGCCTCGGCGGCGGTCCGCGTAGCGCTCGCCGTGTCAAGGGTGCTGGTGGGGCCGCCCAGCGTCGCCGAGTTCTTGGTGTGGGAGCGCTGGGTGCAGGAAATGATCGGTAGTGTGAGCATTGCGAAGATCACCAGAGGTAAGCTAGAACCGCGGTTTAGGGACACGTGGAAGACCTCCCAGGGAGTTGCGGAATCGAGACCGTCCGAATCCGTCCGAAACCGTTCGAGACCGAATCGGCGTTGCCCTTGCGGGCATTCACCTTGCAAAGAGCGGGATCGTAACATAGGGGTTGCGCGGGATCGATGGCCCCAAAGGAGCACGCTGCGATGAAAACTACCTCTCTCCCCTTTCTGTGTGGTCTGCCGAAGGGCGCTTGGATTGTTCTGCTTCTAGCTTGGGGACTCTCTCTGCCGCCGGCCGCCGGCTGGAGCCAGGAGGAGTTTGTCGATCGAACCCGAGTGACGGCGATCGACCTCATCGTCTCGGCCCGGGGTTCTGGAGGGAGTGCGGTCGATGAGCTCATGCCGCTGGAACTGGTGGTGGTCGAAGAGGGGCAACGGCGCAACGTGGTCAGCGTGGCGCCGCTCGGAGGAGGCGAAGGCGAGGAGCCGTGGCGGTTGGTGGTCTACGTGGACGTGGCGCTCAGCTCCACCGAAACGATCCGCGCCGCCGCCCAGACGCTGGCCCTCCAGGCCGCCACTCTGGGAGAGTTGGGCACGGTGGAGGTTTGGGTCGCCGACGGGGAGCCTCGCAAGTTGCTGGTGGCCACCTCGGATCCACAGCAGATCGTGGAGGCTCTTTCCAGAGTTTTCGTGGAAGTGGCTGGGCGGGATCGTCTCTCGGCGCTGCGGCGCGAGGTGCTGGAGGAGGCCGAGAGGTTGCAAGGCGCTCGCGCGGCTGCCAACCGGCGTTCCTTAGCCGAACTGGCCACGGCGCGCGAAGGGCTGTTGATTCAGCGTCGGCTGGACGCCGTGGTGAGCTGGCTAGCGAGCGATCGGGACGCCGGGCCGCGAGCCTTGCTGTGGGTTCAGGATGGCTACGACTTCGATTCGGGTCTTTTCTACCGTCGCCGCCTCAGTGGGGTCGGCGCCGTTGGCCAAGGGCCGCGTGCCTTGGCCGAGTCCACCCGAACCGCGGCGGAAGCGATCAGCGCTCTGGGTTGGGTCGTGGCGCCGGTGGCCTACGACACCTTCGAGCAGGCGACCTGGTTGGCTGACACCGAATTCGAAAAGTTCCGTCGCCGACGCAACGAAGAAAGCGGCGAATCGAACGACACGGTCAACCTGGGCGGTGCTCTCGGCCTCCTCTTCGGCCGCGGCAAGAAGCAGAAAGAGCCCGAGGGCTCGCTGTTGATCACCCCGGTCGATCCCCTGAAGGTCCTGACTCAGACCACGGCCGGCGAGTTGATCTCAACGGCGCAAGAGCTACCCGAGGCCCTGCGGCGGCTGGGCGAGCGCTTCAGAGTGACCTACCAAGTGTCACGACCGCCAGACGGTAGAACTCGGGCGGTGACAGTGGCGAGCTCGACCCCACGCGTCACCGTGCAGGCACCGGCGGTGGTGCGTTCCTCGATCCCACACCAGGTCACGAGGGCGCGGGTGCGGCGAATCCTCGACGGCGAGACGGACAGCGGCGAGTTGGTGGTCGACGCCTCGTACCGACCGTCCGCCGAAGGCGAGGAGGGAACGGGGCACGGGATCATTCGGGCGCGCGTCCACCTAGGAAAGGGGCAGAGTGTCGACCTCTTGCACGTGCCGGTGCGCCTGAGCGTGGCCTTTGTCGACGGACCCCCTGGCGAAGGCGGGGTGGTCGACTTCAGCCGCCAGTTGCTCCTCGATCAAGATTGGACCGGCGAGTGGTGGAGCCGAGAACTGGCGATCGATCCGCCGGCCGGGGCCCTGTGGGCGGTGGTGGTGGTGGAAGATCTCTCCACCGGCCAGTGGGGTAGCTGGGAGGTCGAAGTGGGAGCGGCGGTCGAGGAGGACTGAGCGCGATTTGACATTTCCCGCGCCCGGTCCAGCTGGTCGGCTTCGCCGGCAAGCCCGCCCTCTACACCTTCCACTACGAAGAGCCGACGATCAACGTCGGCTGCCCGCACAACGTCGACAACAACC
>QIHU01000492.1 GCA_003231035.1 Acidobacteriota bacterium | reverse complement strand
CGCGTTCACCTAGACAATGGTGATTCGATCACCCCCGGTCAAAGCAAGAGTTTCTCCTTCGACATCACCGCACCGACCTCCGTCGGCTTTCACGACTTCCAGTGGCGCATGGTTCGTGAGGGAGTCGCCTGGTTCGGCGATTTCTCGGCCAACGTCCAGATTCTGGTTCTCCCAACTGCTGTCGACAATGCTGACTTCACCTCGCAAAGCGTGGCGACTACCATGGCGCCCGGTGAAACCCTACCGGTCACCGTCACCGTCAAGAACATCGGCACTTCCACTTGGACCAAGGCCACCGGATACAAGCTCGGTACGCAAAACCCACAAGACAACACCCTGTGGACCGGATCCACTCGCGTTCAGTTGGACAACGGCGATTCGATCGCTCCGGGCCAGAGTAAGAGCTTCACCTTCGACATCACCGCACCGACCAACCCCGGCAACTACAACTTTCAGTGGCGAATGGTCCACGAGGGAGTGGCATGGTTCGGAGACTTCACCACCAATGTGAGCATCACCGTCGAGACGGTGTCCCAGGTCGATAGTTCCGACTTCATCTCGCAGAACGTCACGACCACCATGGAGCCTGGCGAAACTCGGTCGGTCACCCTCACCTTCAAGAACAACGGCACCTCCACTTGGACCCAGGCCGCCGGCTTCAAGCTCGGCACCCAAAACCCGCAAGACAACACGCTATGGACAGGCTCAAACCGCATCCAGTTGAACAACAGCGATTCGATCGGCCCCGGTCAAACCAAGAGCTTTTCCTTCAACATCACCGCCCCGACCACCCCCGGCACCTACGACTTTCAGTGGCGAATGCTCCACGAGGGGGTCGCCTGGTTCGGAGACTTCACCACAAACGTCCAGATCGTGGTCGAGAGCACCAGTTCGCTCGACGATGCACAGTTCGTCGCGCAGGTTGTCGGGCTGACCATCCCGACCGGTGCCACGCGCAGTGTCTCCATCACCTTCCGGAACACTGGCTCGACGACCTGGACGAAGGCCGACGGTTACAAGCTGAGCACCGAGTCACCAAGCGACAACACGCTGTGGACCGGCTCCAACCGCGTGGCGCTCGGTTCGTCAGAAGCTGTCCTTCCCGGTGCCAGCAAGACCTTTACCTTCGATATCACAGCCCCCTCGACAGCCGGCACCTACAAGTTCCAGTGGCGAATGATCCGCGAGGGAGTCCAAAGGTTCGGGGAGTTGACTCCGTTCCTAGTGCTCACCGTCAGTGCCGGAGGAACATGTCCGGCGATCAGCCCCAACGACTTCCTCGATGACGACGTCGGCCTGCAATGTCTCTTGGACGGCGGCGGGCGGATCGAGCTAGCGCCGGGCCTCTTGGGATACCGGATCGCCAACACCCTCAACCTGACGCAGAACTCAACGGTCCTCACCTCCAACGAAGCGCCGACCAAGGCCCGCTTGATCGCCCAGTTCAGTCTGGTTGGGCCGATGCTCGAGGCGATCAGTCGCGACAACTTCACCCTCGAACACCTAGTCTTCGACGGCAACAAGGATGTTCGTCGCGGCGGACCTTTCACCTGCATCGGCTACCGTCGCAACGGCAACAACCTCCGCATCGTCGGCGGCCACAACAGTACCGGCTGGACCCTCGACAAGATCGAGTCCAACCGCACCCTCTGCGGCAGCGCATTGGAAGTCTCCGCCGCCAATTTCGAGATCTCCAACAGCACTTTCCGCGACAACGGAGACGATACCCGCAACTTCCCCACCGAAGAGCCCTGGGCCGACGCCATCACCCTCGCCGCCTGCTTCGGCGGCTATGTCCACAACAACACGATCACCGACTGCACCGACATCGGCATCATCAGCGGCGGCGGCGCCAACTGCACGGTGACGAACAACGTCATCTCGCAATCCCAGCTCTTCGCCTTTGGCGGTCTGGCGGTACACAACTTCCCCAACTCCGGCGCTGGCGACCACACCGGCGCGGTCTACGAACGCAACACCATCAGTTCCGCCAACAACAAGCTCCAGTTCGGCATCACCGTCGGCATGCACTGGTGGTTCCCGGATCGCCATACCTCCAAAGGAACGGTGCGCTACAACACCGTCTCCGGTGCTCAGGTGAATCTGGCGATTGAGGGCTATAGCGATGGCACGGTCGACCAGAACACCCTGAGTTCACCCACCGGCAACTACCAACCCTGCCGCGAGGTGACGAACACCCAGTACACCGCGGGGCATGTGACCAACAGCTGTCTACAGTGCGGGTGGACCGTGCAGGGCTTTCACGGTAGTTCGTGCTCGACCGCCGTTGGACCGGTTGCCAGCACCTGCAACGTTTGCAAGTAAGGCCGAGCCAGCAAGGCAACGGATGACCTCCAGGGCGGTGATCTCAGTCAGCACCGTCTTGGAGAGAGTTCCGTGACCCTCAGAACTCCGCGCTACGCGACGCTACGAGGGCCGGTCGGCCCCTTCTGAGCAGTATTTCTAAACTCCCCTTGTCCCAAACACCTGTGCAGCGTGCACTGAGAAGCTGGAACTCGGCTGATGCCGAAAAAGAGTTCCGATAACTCACTTTTTCTTACGCGTCTCCTGGTGGTACAGCCTCGGCTGTCGAACCCACCCTCGATCCGACTCCAACGGATCCCGCTGAGTACTTAGCCAGTGTTTTCTCAGGCTGGGTGAGGTTTGTTCGCCGCAGTGCAACGGGGGAAGCGTTCACCGATAGATCCTCCTTGGCTTCCGTCCCCGCGGAGCCAACTAAGGGAGTGGCGCCGAGCGCGCTACTCCCTCTTTTTGATCTCATCTAGAGCGGAGAGATCCGCGCCGCGAGCCAGAGCCTTCTCCTTGGCCTCGGCGAACTCCTCCTGGCGACCGATCAGCTTGGCGGCCGCGGCGTAGAGGAGCTGGCCTTCCGTGTTCTTGATCTTGCCCTTGCGCAGTGCCTTGCGCAGTAGGCCGTAAGCGACTTGCGGCGCATTGGCTCGCAGGGCTACGCGAGCCCTGAGAATCCCCAGTTCGATCCGCGACCAGCGACTGTCGTCGCTGTGCATTTGCTCTCTCGCTCCTTCTAGAGCCCGGCTCGCCTCCCGGTCTCTATTGAGCGAGAAAAGACAACGGGCGCGCAAGAGAGCGATGACGATATTGAATCGTCTCGACTGGCGGGCATGCTCCGCCTTGGAGTAGGGACGCAAGGATGGAGACTCGGAGGCGAGTGTGGCCGCGCTCGCTTGGGCGAGTAGGTCGAGAGCCGCCGTTGCGTCATCACTGGCCAAACGGTCGATCGCGCGCATGTGGAGAGTTCGCTTGGGGAAGCGGCGTTCGTTGTAGAAGCGACCGAATACCTCCGCCTGGCGATCGAGTTGGATCTGGCGTGGTTCCAAGGGCAGCACCCAACGAAACGGCATTTCCTCGCCGCCCACCCAGGTGGTGGCGCTGAGCCGCTTGTTGGCGGCCGGTGGTTGGCCGGCTTTGCGCCTCTTGCGCCTCGCCGACTTGCCCTCGGCATCCTCCACTCCCGGATCGAAGACATCGATTTCGACAGGAACGACCAGCCGCGATTGCGCCACATCCATCTCGCGCCGCGCCGTGCGAGCGACATCGAAGCTGCCGTCTTGGCGCCGCACCAGCCGGTGATCGTAGCGATATGATGCGGCCTGCCGAGCGACCCCTTCGATTTCCCAACCGCCCTCTTCGAGCGACTGCGTCCGCCAGTCGTAGTAGACCTCGGTGAGGCCGGTGCGATAGATGAACTGATCGGCGAAGGGCTGCAAGTCCTGATCGGTGAGGCGTTCCAGAAAATCGATGAACTGCTCTGTCGAGATCTGCCTTCCGTCCACCGTCTCGACCAACGCCCGCTGAATCTTGAGGAAGTTCTCCTCGCCGAAGAGCCGGGAAAGCATCTCTAGAACCAGGGCGCCTTTCTTGTAGACAATCGCGTGGTAGGCGGAATAGGACCGGCTTGAGAAGAGACGGCTGCCCAAGACCACTGGGCCCACCGACTCGGTACTGCGACCGTCTTCGAGTTCTTCTTCCAGCGCCGTCTGCCAACCGTCGTTCAACCCCCGGTCGGTGGCCACGCCGCCAGGGATCCGGTGACGTTCGTAGAGCACCGCCGAGTAGTTGGCCATCGCCTCGCTAATCCACTGATCGCGATAGCTGCGCCAGCCGACCCGGTGACCCCACCACTGGTGGGATACCTCGTGGGCGATGAGAGTTCGGGAGTCCTTCACTCCACGCAATCTGATGTAGCCCTTGTTGTCGCTCACGCCCAGTGCCGAGAGGGTAATAAAGCCGGCCAGCGACTGAGAGAAGCCACGCTGGACGGTCACCACCCGCATCGTGTCCAGCGGGTAAGGGCCGAAGGTCTGCTCGAAGTAGGTCAGGCAGTCGGCGACCGTCGAGACGATGCGCTGGCGGTTCTCTTTGACCAGCTCCCAACTACCGTGGTCGAAGTAGAAGGTCACCTCCACATGGTCGTCCATCCCGGCGCGGGTGGTGACCTTCTTGAAACTTCCCGCTTCGAAGGTGTAGGCGAGAATCGGCCAATCGACCACATAGCGACTCCAGGGTTGGGGTGTGCCCTTCTCGTCTCCCCCCGTCATCTTGCCGGCCGCCACAAGATCGAAGCCCCGTGGCCAATGGAAGGTGGCCTCGAAGGTCGAAAGGTCGTCGCTGTCAACCCTCGGATACCAGCCAGTGGTGGAGCGCAGGAAGGAACTCTTGCCCGGCAGTCGATGGATCAAGTTGCCGGCGTATTCGATTTCGACCACCACCTCTTCACCCGCCGGCACCACCTCCGGGAGTTCGACCAGGGTCCGCGTTCCCTCTTGCTGAAAGAAGAGCGGGCGCCCCTCGCTGTCACGGACTTGGCTGACTTGCAGATCGTTGATCATCTCGAAGCGGGCGAACCGGCTGAGCCCGTGGATCGCTCGCAAGGTCAGCCGGGCCGTTGCCTCCAGATCCAGGCTGCGACCCTCTAGCCGGACGTCGAGTCGGGTGTGCTCGACGTCGAATCCCGGACTCCCTGGCAGCGGTGCCCCCTGTGGATCGCGCAACGAAGTCGACACCCAGGTATCCCAGGCACCGATGTCGTCGAGGGTCAGGTTGAGCAAACGGCCGCGACGCTGTTGGCGCAGCAGCGTGCGCGCTAGTTTTCTGCGCTCCTTCTGGGTGGCCTCGATCGGGACGAACTGGCCGAGGGTCACCTGCTCACCGGCCCGGGGCTCCACCAGGTAGAGCAAGGTGCCCGCCTCGGCGGTCTCCAGGCGGGCGGCGAAGAAGCTCTCCGCCGATGGGTCGCCGAGCGCGTCCAGCTGCTGCATCTGCTCGATCCCCAACCGGCGCCGCTCCGGGCTCTGCCGCCACTCTTCAAACAGCTCCCGCGCTTGACTCAGAGTCGCCGGATCGACGGAGGTAGCCAGAGGCCGATCGAGCAGCGTCGCCACCGCCGCATCGTTGCCGATCGCCAACACCGCCGCCGTCGTCGCCTCGGAGAGGTTCTCGCTTCCGGAGAAGAGTTCCAGCTGGCCCGCCTCGATCTCATCGGGGGCCACCAGGAGAAAGCGACCGGTGCCCACGAAGACGATCTCCGGCGCGCGCGCCGCACCGGCTGGCGAGGTCGGGATCAAGATGCCCTCCTTGACGTGGAGCTGCGCCATCCCAAGATCGAGTCGCAGGTCGCGAATCGCCACCGCCTTGCCGGTCTCGAGGGTTACCGAACGCAGTGCTTCCATCACCGCCTCGGTGTCCGCACCTAGCGGCAAGACTCCCAGGGCGAGAGCCATCGCCAGCATGAGGACGAATCCTCGCGGTTTGTTTGTCCAACACGATGTCTTGATCACCGGGGATCCTCCAAGGAAGGTAGCTATTCTATCTGCACAGTCTTACTTGCGCAAGATCTCCATGTCAAATCAGCGGCGCTACCCGCTCGTGAGACACTCACTCGCATGACGCCTCTTCCCGCCTACGAACGCGATCCCTACTTGCGACAACTCCGCTCCGAGGTCACCGCGACCGGCGAAGAGGACGGGCGTGGCTACGCCCTGCTTTCGGACTCGATCTTCTACCCCGAGGGTGGCGGCCAGCCGGCCGACCGTGGATGGATCGACGAAGGCGAGGTGGTCGACGTTCAGAAGCGCGACGGCGAAATCCGCCACTACCTGACGCGGGCGGTCAAACCCGGTTCGGTCGAACTGCGGCTCGATTGGCGTCGCCGTTACGATCACATGCAACAGCACACCGCCCAGCACTTGATCAGCGCCCTAGCGGCCGACCGTTTCGACTGGAGAACCTCCTCCTTTCACCTCAGCGAGGAGCTCTGCGACATCGAGCTCGACGTCGCCGCCCTCAACCAAGGCCAGATCGACGAGCTCGAAGAGGCGGTCGCGGTGGAGGTTCGCGCCGCGCGGCCGATCACGGCTCGACGGGTGGCGCCCGAAG
>QIHU01000039.1 GCA_003231035.1 Acidobacteriota bacterium | reverse complement strand
TCCCTTCCCGACAATCGAGCAACGTCGCGATCTCGCGGTGGGGTAACTCTTCGATCTCGGAGAGCACCAGTACCGCTCTGTATTTCATCGGTAAAGCGGCGATGGCTTGCGCCAGCAACACTTGCCGTTCTTTCCGCAGCACTCGCCCCTCGGCACTTCGGCTCGCCCCTCCGTGCCACCAGGAGGGCGCGGGGCCCAAGGCCCGCGTCTCATCCGCCTGAGAACCTGAATCTCCGCCCGAGCGGAAAGCGACGCAGGGGAGACCACCGCGGTCAACCGCCGCCACCGCTTGGCCTTGCGCTCTTGCGAGCGCACCAGATTGGTGGCGATACGGAAGAGATAGGCACGAAAGTAGCCGCGATCTTTATACTGGGCCGCGGCGCGGTAAAGGCGAAGGAAGGACTCCTGCGCCAGATCTTGAGCCTGCTCGCCGCAGCCGGTCAACCGCGCCAGGTAGGCCACCAGGCCATCCTTGTGCCGATCCACTAGCCTGGTGAAAGCTTCGCGGTCACCATGGGCCGCGACGCGAGCCATCAACTCCGCATCGGGGTCGAGACCACCTTGAACCCCCACCGTTTCCTTGGGCCCAGGAAGGCAGTGGCCTGAGGCGGTGGTCATCGCGGTGGCGGTGCTGGTGTAACTCTCGATCATGTCGTCTCCGAGAAAGCATAACGCTCGTCCCCGGCAATAGTTCCCGAAGAGTTGGCACGACCTTGGTACTCTGCCTTCTCTCATGCGACCGCTCACCCTCATCAGCCGCCCTTGGACCGATCTGATTCGGGGCCTGGACCGGGTCCTGGCGGCGCGCGGTGTGGCGGGGCTAGCCTGGACCCTTGTCGGCTTGCTGGCCGGTTTTTGGATCTACGTGCCGCTGCACGAACTGGGCCACGCCTTCGCCTGTATTCTGAGCGGCGGTACGGTCACCGAACTCGAAGTTGCGCCGCTCTACGGCGGTGCCATCCTGGCCCATTGGATTCCCTGGGTCACCGCCGGCGGCGACTACGCCGGCCGCCTTTCCGGCTTCGACACCGGCGGTAGCGACTGGGTCTACCTGGCGACCGATCTGGGGCCCTTCCTCCTGACGCTGCCGGGGATATGGCTACTGCGCCATGCTGCCCGCTCTGCCCACGTCACCAACGCCTTCCTCTTCGGCGCCGCGCTCAGTTTCGCCATGGCCCCTTTTCTGTCGCTCACCGGCGATGGCTATGAGATTGGCTCGATCCTCACCACCAACCTTCCTCCGTGGTCCGACCCCATCCTTTCGGACTTGCTGCGCGGCGACGACCTCATTCTTCGCCATGCGGACTTGCGTACCGTCAACGACCCGCCATGGATAGGATTCTATTTGGCCTCTTTCCTGGGCATCGTCTGGGCCTACGCGACCTACTGGCTGGCTGACTTCACCGTTCGACCCCTAGGGCAGCGGCCGCTCTCCTCCATCCCGCTGCCCCGCGCGAAATAATAGAGCCTCAATGGAGGATCTACTGTACTCGACCGCCAAGCAAGGCGCGGCGACCACCAGTAAGGGTGAGAAAACCCGCGCCTGCGTTTGTTCCGGCAACGCGGCTACGAAGAGACCACCATGCGGGTGATCGCCTCTGAAGCCGGGGTTTCGCTGGGCAACGCCTACTACTATTTCCGCTCGAAGGACCACTTGATCCAAGCCTTCTATGCTCGCACCCATGCGGATCACGCGCGAGCGTGCACCGAGGTGCTAGCCACCGAGACGCGGCTCAAGGCGCGACTGCTCGGCGTGATGCGGGCCAAGATCGAGACCATCCAGCCCTACCAACGCTTCTCGGGCGTTCTCTTCAAGACGGCGGCCGACCCCACCAGCCCGCTCAATCCGTTCAGCGACTCCTCGCGGGCCGTGCGCCAGGAAGCGACCGCGCTCTTCGCCCAGGTGGTCCAAGACTCCGACCAGAAGGTCCATCACTCGCTCTTGGCGGAGCTACCGGACCTGCTGTGGATGTACCACATGGGCATCATCCTCTTCTGGATCTACGACAAGTCCCCCGGCTGCGCTCGTACCGTGAGACTGATGGAACGCACGGTGGACATCGTCTGCAAGATGATCTCGATCGCCTACCTACCGCCGGTTCGTCCCCTGGTTCGAGCCACCTTGCGACTCCTCCAAGAGCTGCGTGAGATCGGCGAGATTCCCGCGACCGAGGGGATCGTCGAGAAGACGACCGAGGAGACAACCGAGAAGGCGGCCGGCAAGCCAGCGGCTGAGTAGCCAGCCAACGCCTTGCCCTTGGCGACTTGCTCGCGCTGTCAAAACGCCAAACGCCGCGAACCGATCACGGCACGCGGCGTTGACGATCCGATACGGGGACGGACTAGTCGTTGAGCACGAAGGTGATCTTCATGTTGACGCAGTACTCGGTGATCTTGCCGTCCGTGCAGTTCACTTTCATTTCGTTGACCCAAGCACCCTTGATGTTGCGCAAGGTCTTGCTGGCGCGGGCGATGCCGGAGGCAATCGCGTCATCGAAACTGATGTTGGAAGTGGCGGAGATCTCGGATACTTTGGCTACAGACATGAGGTATTCCTCCTGAGGAAAGTAGAGTCGAGCTAGTCCTCCAAGAGCGAGAACTCGAGGAGCGGCTCGACCAGTTGAAAAGGCAAGATGTGCCAGGGGATCCATTCACGGCTATCGTGAATCGCTGATCGTATCGCGATGGCGGGCAAACTTCCATGGCTCGAAGTTGACGGTCGTGGCTCAGCTTGACGGTAGGTAGCGAACGGAGGGCTGCCGCGCCCGCCCGTAGCGAAGCGAGGACGAACGTGGGATACCGACCGCCTAGGGCCTCGCCGTCAAACTGAGCCACGACCGCTAGCCATCGCGCTTTGTTGAAAGCCGGCTACACTGCATAATCGGACAATGGCGAAACGGATCAAGAGTTCCCGTCGAAGCAATGGAGGTCGGCGCTTGTGGGCCCTGGTTGGACTGGGTTCGGCCGCCCTGCTCACCGGACTGTATGTGGTTGGGCGCAAGGAACAAGAGCGTAGCGACCCCGAGCCTGACCCAGAGGCGACGCGGCGCACGACACGCAAAGAGACCGTCGCCCGCAAGATCGCCGGACCCAGCGGCAGGCTCGAGGTCCTCGATACCGCCGGATCCGCCGACCGGCTCCCCGTGCTCTTCGTTCACGGTTTGGGCGGCAAAGCACACCACGGCGCAGCGCTCCTCGACAGCCTCGCTGAACGACGCCGCACTGTCGCCCTCAGCTTGCGGGGGCACGGAGCCTCGCAGGCCGGCGACGACTACTCGATTTCCGCCCTGGCTGGCGATCTGCAAGCGGTCGTCGACGCTCTGGAGATCGATCGCTGCGTGGTGGTGGGCCATGACCTGGGCGCCGCGATCGCCGCCGCCTTCGCCGCCGACCATCCCCAACGGGTCTCCGGTCTGGTCCTGCTCGACCCCAGCGGCGAGCAGTGCAACCTGACCGAGGAGCAAAGGCGCCAGTTCCTCGACCCGGTACGAAGCGACCCGCACGGGGAGATGCGCTTCCAGTTCCGACAGCTGCTAGCCGGCAGTGCGCCGGAAACCACGGAAACGGTCCTCAAAGCGCTCGCTTCGACCCCGGCCGAGGCGCTGATCAGGGCCCTCGAATCCGCCTCCAGCCACTCGACCCTCGCCGACCTAGAACGCTACCCGGGCCCCGCAATCAGCCTGGTGACTCCCCTCAACAGCTTGCCGATCAGCCTTCACCGCCTGCTGCCGCAACGACTACCCGCCACCACCTTGCTCGAAAGTAGCCACTGGTTGATGCTGGATCAGCCCCAGGAGGTGGCCGCGATCCTGATGCGCTTCCTCAGCGAGGTCGAAGAGGGCTGAGCCTCGCTCCCGATTTTGAGAAACTCCTGGCTGTAAGAATCGCCGTCCCCGCTCGTAGTGATGATTGACGCCGGCAGCGAGAGTTCAAACCGGCCAATTCCCCGAGGAGAAGCTCGTGACCAAACCCGTCCCCCCGAATCCCGAAGCTACGACGACTCCGTCGAGCCGTTCGGGTGAGCCCTCCCAGCAACCCTCGGGGTGGACGCTCGAGGAGCTATTTCGCGAGCATCACGGGCGCGTCTTCAACGCCGCCTATCGCATTACCGGTAGCGCGGCGGACGCGGAAGACGTCCTGCAAACCGTCTTCTTGCGCCTCAGCCGCCGCCAAGACAACCTGGGCCTCGACGAAGGAGCCGCCAGCTACTTGCATCGCGCCGCGGTCAATGCCGGCTTGGACCTCTTGCGTAGCCGCAAGCGGGCCCGCGCCGTCGATCTCGACAGCGTGGGCGATCAACTCGCGGAGGCCAGCGAAATCGGCCCCAGCGCGCGCAGCGAGAACAGCGAGTTGCGCCAGATACTCAGAACCGCCGTGGCGCGACTTTCACCGCGCGCGGCCGAGATTTTTTCCCTGCGCTACTTCGAGGGCTATGGCAACCTGGAGATCGCCGACATGCTCGGCAGCTCGCAGACCGCCATCGCCGTCATCTTGCATCGCGCGCGTCACAGACTGCGCAAGGAGCTGCAGCCGTTGGTAGGAGCAACCTCATGAGCACCCCAAAACAAGATTTCGAACAGTTTCTCGATCGCGCCGTCGCGGCGGTCCGCGAGGACCAGGTGGACCCCAAGATCGCCCAGGAGGCCAGTGACCGAGTCTGGCAACGGCTCGCGAATTCGACCAGTGGCACGGACTACGCCGATTCGATCGACAGCGCTGACACCCACGTCCCCGCCGCCGAACCCACGATCGCGTCACGGGCGCGCATTCGCTCGCACCAGGACTACCTCAGCTTGATCCCCGCCTACCTGGCCAACGACCTGCCCCCTTCGAGCGCCTTGCTGGTCGAAGACTACGCCCGTGAGTCGATCCCCTTCCGCAAGGCGCTGCAGGAGGCCCGTAGTGGCCAACGGGCGATCACCCTAGAGCCGCGTCGAGCACGCCTGCCGCGCCTGTGGATCGCACTGGCGGCCGGCTTGTTCCTCGCCTTGGGCGTTTCCACCTTCATGCTGCTCAGCAACCGCTTCGCCGCCGCCGGGCCGCAGGCTCGGGTGCTCTCCGCCGACGGCCAACTCTTCCGCCTCGACGGCGATCTCTCCACCGCTCTGGCGCCGGGCGCCACGGTGGAACAGGGCGAGAAGATCCGCACCTCCAAGGAGGGCGGCGCGGTGATCGAGCTCAACGACGGCTCGCGGGTCGAGCTGCGCCAGCGCACCGAGATCTCGGTGCTCCGGCGGCGTGGCGAAACGACGATCCGCGTCAACCACGGCAGCATCATCGTGGAAGCGGCCCCGCAACGCACCGGCCGCCTCTATGTTTCCACCAACGACTGCTTGGTTTCGGTGACCGGCACGATCTTCGCCGTCAACCACGGCACCAAGGGCTCGCGCGTCTCGGTGATCGAGGGCAAGGTTCGGGTCGACCAAGGCCGCACCCGCACGGTTCTCGAGCCGGGCGACCAGATCGCCACCAGCGACTCGCTGGGAGCGGTTCCGGTGGCCGAAGAGATCTCGTGGAGTCGCGACGGCCAACGCTACCGCGCCCTGCTCGCCGAGCTGTCCCAGCTGGGAAGCGAGTTCGGCAAGACCCTGGCCAACACCCAGTTGCGCTACGAGAGTCCGTTACTGGCGCTCACCGCGCCCGAGACGGTGATCTACCTCGGCTTGCCCAACCTGTCGATCGAAGTCGGTGAAATGCAGGAAATTCTGGAGCAGAGGCTCGCCGAGAGCGCGGTGTTGCGCGGCTGGTGGGAAGAGAATGTCGACCGCTCTGGAACCGGCGACCAAATCAACGAGCTGATTGATCGCTTGCGCGGTCTGGGTCAACACCTGGGCAGCGAAGTGGTGGTCACCGTCGCCAGCGGCACCGAGAGCGGCCTCGGCGGTCCTCTGGTCTTGGCGGAAGTGGAACGACCCGGCGCCTTCGCCGCCGTCCTCGCCGCTGAGGTCGAGGCTTTGAACGCGGCCTCCAACGACCCTCGCTTGACGATCGTCACTAACCCTTCAGCAGCGGCCTCATCGAGCGAAAACGAGATCTTCCTGTGGTTGGCTGGCGATGTCTTCGCCGCCGCCGTCCACCCACAACAGCTGCAACAGCTGGCCGCACGCATGGCGCAAGCTCCCGGTAGCGCAAGCTTCACGGAAAGTTCCTTCCATGGCCGATTGCTCGAGTCCTACGCCCAGGGCGCGCAGTGGATCGCCGGCCTCGACGCCGCCAGCATCCTGGGCCCGGTGAGCGCCGACATTCCTCAGCAAGCGATGCAATTCTCCGGCCTGGCCAACGTGGAGCACCTGATCATCGAGCGCAAGCACGGCGATGGGGTCGTCCACACCGGCGCGGTCCTCACCTTCGCCGATGAGCGCACCGGGGCACTCTCCTGGCTGGCCGCGCCGGCGCCAATGGGAAGCCTCGACTTCCTCTCCGCGGACACCACCTTCGCCGCCAGCTCCGTGGTGGACAACCCGGCCGCCGTGGTCAACCAAATCCTCGGTTTCCTCGACGAGATTCGGCCGGGGACCCGTTCCATTCTCGAAAGCTTTGAGGAGGGCTACGGAATTGACCTTGAGAACGACTTCGCGGCGGCGCTGGGCGGAGAGGTGACCGTCGCCTTCGACGGCCCAGCCCTACCCACCCCCTCGTGGAAGATCATCGCCGAGGTCTACGACCCAGCCCGCCTGCAGAGCACGCTCGATTTGATCGTCCAACGGGTTGGCCAAACCTTGGTGATCAACGGCAAGCCGGTGATCCACATCGAAGAGGAAACCCTCGGCGGCCGCACCTACTACTCCATCCCCGAAGTCGCCGACGCGCTGGGCAGGATGGTCGCGGGGCTGCACTTCACCTACGAAAACGGCTATCTGCTGATCGCCCCGAGCCGGGCCCTGCTCGATCGCTCCATCCAGGTGCGTGACAACGGCTACGGCTTGACCCACAGCGACCGTTTCCGTGATCTGCTACCGTCCGATGGCTACGTCAACTTCTCCGCCATGGTCTTCACCGATCTTGGATCGATCGGCGAAACCCTCGGCAAACTGGCCTCGGCGGCCGCCGCCAACATGCCGAATGCGGGTGACGATTCACTCGACGACATGGCTGCGACGCTCGCCCCCACTTTGACCTGCGCCTACGGCGAGGCGGACCGGATTCGCTTCGTTTCAACCAGCCACGGTGGCACCCTGGCCCCTCTTCTAATGTCGATGCTGCAACACGGCACCGCGGTGAACTGAAGGGCGTTTGACAACCTATCGCCCTGAGCTGCGTAGTGACCTTCGAGATGAAGAAGGAGGAGAACGAGGATGATCCCTGAAACCGCGGTGAGCCCCAGCAAGACACCCAGCGATACCCAGACAGCCGCTTCGAGCCCTGTGCCAGAACCTGTAGCGAGGCCGCCTGAGCCCAGCCGCGACCCCACTGGCAAACCGGTGATCGAGTTAGAGGGGCTCGGGATGCGCTTCGGTAGCCAGCAGGTCTTGGACGACCTTCGCGTCTCCCTTTCCGGGCGAGCCATCGGATTGCTCGGCCCCAACGGGGCCGGCAAGACCACCCTGCTCCATACCCTGCTCGGCTTCCACAAGCCCACCCAGGGAACGGCGAGCGTCTTTGGCCACGACATCCTCACCGACCCTAAGCCGGTGCGCTCGCTGATCGGCTACATGCCGGAGCGCGACGCCTTCATCGCCGGCATGAGCTGCGTGCGCTTCGTCAGCTTGATGGCCGAACTCTCCGGCCTATCCCCTGGCGACGCCCTCGAACGCACCCACGAGACGCTCTTCTACGTCGGCCTGGGCGAAGCCCGCTACCGCAACCTGGAAACCTACTCGCTGGGCATGAAGCAACTCGCCAAGCTGGCACAGGCTTTGGTCCACGGCCCCAAATTGCTTTGCTTTTCCTCGACGAACCGACCAACGGGCTCGACCCACCGGCGCGCAATCGCATGCTCAACCTGATCCGCGAAGTCCGCGACAGCGGCACCGCGCGCATCATCTTCTCCTCGCATCTGCTGCGCGATGTCGAAGAGTGCTGCGAAGAGGTGCTGGTACTCAAGCAGGGCAAGATCGCCGCCTACTGCAACCTGGACGAGCAGCGCCAGGCCAACCGCAAATTCCTGGAACTCGAACTGCGCGGTGGCGAGCGCGGCGCCTTCGCCGCCGCCGTGGAAAAACTCGGTGTGCAGTGCGCCATGGCCGGCGAGCGACGGCTCAAGATGGTCCTACCCGAGGGGGTCACGATCCGTCACCTCTACACGGTGGCCGCCGATCAGGCAACCCAGATCCGCCGACTCGACTACAAGAAAGACTCGCTGCAAGACATCTTCTTGAAAGCGATGGAGGATTGAGATGGCGGTC
>QIHU01000024.1 GCA_003231035.1 Acidobacteriota bacterium | reverse complement strand
GCGGCCGCACCCACGGCGACAACCTAGAGACCTTCTTCACCCTCTACACCGACGCCTACCTGCGGCCGGCTTTCGATCAAGAAGACTTCGAGCGGTTGCGCAGCAACCAGCTCAACGGCTTGGAGAAGTCTCTGCGCTACGCTTCCGACGAAGAGCTCGGCAAGGCGGCGCTCTACTCCGCCGTCTTCACCGGCACCCGCTACGCCCACCCCGCGATTGGCACCGTCCAAGGTCTCGCCTCGATCACCCTGGACGACGTCAAGACCTTCTACGCCAACCATTACACCCAAGACAGCGCGGTGGTCGCTCTGGCCGGCAACTTCTCGCCAGAGTTGGTGGAACGGTTCCAGGCCACCCTAGATCAACTCTCCACCCCGGAGCCCGAAGGGTCGGCAGACGCCGACGCTGGCCATGACGAGCCCACGATCCAGGTTTCCCCGATCGAAGGACGCCACCTGATCCTGGTCGACAAGCCCAGCGCCGACGCCTCGATCAGCTTCGGCTTCCCGATTGGTGTCCGCCGAGGCGATGACGACTTCTACGCCCTCTGGCTAGCCAACTCCTGGCTCGGCGAGCACCGCAACTCCTCGAGCCACCTCTACGGAGTGATCCGCGAGGCCCGAGGCATGAACTACGGCGACTATTCCTACATCGAGTCCTTCCCCAACGGTGGCCGCCGCCAGATGCCCCCCACCAACGTGGCCAGAGATCACCAAATCTTCGAGATCTGGATCCGTACCCTGCCCAACGAAAGAGCCCACTTCGCCCTGCGCGCCGCGATACGCGAACTGGAAAAGCTGGTCGACAACGGTCTCACCGAGGAGCAATTCAACCTAACCCGCTCCTTCCTGTCGAAATACTCCCTCCACTACGCTCCCACCAGCAGAACCCGCCTGGGCTACGCGATCGACGATCGCTTCTACGGCATCGACGGCGAAGGCCACCTGGCCCGCTTCCGTCAACGGATGAGCGAGCTGACCCTCGAAGAGGTCAACGCGGCGATCAAAAAGCACCTCCAGTACGACAACATGAAGATCGCCATGATCACCGGCGACGCCGAAGGGCTAAGCCAAGCCATCGCCACCGACGCCCCCAGCCCAATCGACTACGCCGGAATCGAGAAGCCGGAGGAGCTCCTCGAAGAAGACAAGGAGATCTCCGCACTAGCACTCCATATTTCGGAGTCGAATATTTCGACGATCCCAGTAGACGAAATTTTCGAGAAGTAGGGCCGATTTTTCGTTTTCTAGGGGGCCTTTCACGAAGGCCCCCTCAGACGAAAAAGTGTCATTTTTCGTCTTCACCCCGCACGAGTCCGGCCTAGACGGCCGGGCTCGCCTGTCGGCTCGCTCGCTTCGCTCAACAGCCGGTTCTCTACCTGTTCCGAAATGGGTGAGGCCTCGAAACCGGTCGGACAAAGCCGAGAGCCGAAGGCGCGAGGCGTCAAGAAACGTCAAGCGACGAGTTCCCGCTGAAGCGACACTAAGCCCGCGGGCACTGCCCTACGGAGTGCACGGATCGGCTCGCGTAGGACAAGCGGGCGTGATTGTCTGAGGGCCGAAGGCCCGAGTTGCGCGCCCGCCCGGAGCGAGCCGACTCGTAGGGCAACCTTCAGCCCCGCGGGCGCCCGGGGAGCGCCGCGGGGACGAGGAGCGCTGCTAGGCCGGCATCTTCTCCCATTCACTTTCCGGTGCATCCAAAGCCAAAGCCAACCCGCCGTCCGAGCCCACGAAAACCGGATCCTTGACCACCGTCACCCGGCCTCCACCAATCTTCTCCAGCTGCTGCTGGATGGCCGGTGCCAGCCCCTTGATCAGTGCCGAGCCGCCGGCGAGAATGATGTTGTTGCGTACCTTCTCTTGGAATTCCGGCTCGACCTTGGCGAGAAGATCCATCATCGTCTCGATGATCGGAGGCAGAATCCCTTCGCAGGCTTGGCGCATCTCGTCGGTGATATCCAGCTTCGTCGGAACACCGTCGACCGGAGCGGTCACCTTGACGGAGGACTTGGGCTTGCCGACGAAACTGTGATCCTCCTTCCATTGCCGCAACATGTGCACCGAAATCTTGGCCTCGGGATGGCGGTTGGCGACCAACTGCGCCAGGTGCTCGTCGATCCAATCGCCAGCGTTGGTCAACGTGCGCTGCTCATCCTCGGTTGGGAAGCGACCGTTCATCACACAAAAATCGGTCGTACCGGCACCGATATCGATGATCAGCGAGTGCAACAAGGCCTCTAGGCCATAGGCGACGGCAAAGGGCTCCGAGACGATCATCACCCGATCGACCAACCCGGCCAACGCCTTGTGCACCTGTGCCTTGCTCACCCGTAACGCCTCCGCCGGAACCCCGACCACCGCCCGTAGCTCCTTGCCACCCCGCGACTCCGGGTCCACACCGGCCAACTTGACCAGGGTCCGCAACAACTCGCGCACCGCCGCCTCATCCTTCTCCGAGCCCTCTTTGATCAAGCCCTCCTCAAGCGGACGATGGAGGTCCAACATGCTGCGGTTATCTAGCGCCTCTTGGCCCACCAGAACATCGCGTTTCAGGACCTTGCGAGCCACCAGATCCAGCGGCCAGCCGACGTAACTCTGGATCATGTGGCGCTTGTCGTTCGATGTGGAGATCGAACTCCGTGAAGTACCTAGGTCAATACCCACGTGAAGGGTTTTCTGCTTCGGACTCATGATGAGATCAGCTTCCTTTCTGTTCCACGGGATCAGAAACCCCCGAGTAACTGCGAACTCCCTTGGCTAGGGCTTCCGCGATGAACTGACGATACAAGGGCTTCTGAAGAAGCCTGGCTTCCCGTTCGTTCGACAGACAGGAGACTTCGGCAAGGATCGCCGGCATTTGAGTGTCGATCAGGACAATGAAGGGAGCACGTTTGACGCCGCGATTGGCGATATGAGGGTTGATTTCTCTTAGGCTACCAAAAAGCGAGGCCTGTACTTTGCGCGCCAGCTCCTGCGACTCATTGATCCGCGCACCGGTGTAGATGCGATCGAGCAAGTGGCGCATGTCGGCCAGAGAATAACCGGAGTCTTGATTCTCCGCCGTGGCAAGGGCGATAATGTGGGGATCTTCACTGGCACCGAGATAGTAGGTTTCCACCCCGCGAGCCGAACGATCCGAGATCCAGTTAATGTGGATCGAGACAAACAGGTCGCCGTGGGCCTCGTTGGCGATGCGAGCGCGCTCCCGGAGATCCACCGCGACATCGGTCTCACGGGTCATCATGACTTCGAAGCCACTCTTCTGCAGTAGGGTCCGCAACCGCATGCCGACGTCGAGCACGACCTCTTTCTCCACCACGCCCAGGACCGTCTGGGTTCCGGTGGCCTCGCCGCCGTGACCAGGATCGACGATCACGCGGCGCACCGCAAGAGGCAGAACCCGGTGGGCCATCGGGCCCGCGGCAGCGGCGAGTTCCATCACTTCCGGCTCGATCCACCGGCTTGCCTCGACCAATTCTGGCCGCGAAGACGAGGCGGAAACCCGCATTGCTGTTGAATTCCCGTCGCCTCGCGCCTCCAACAAGCCTCCATCTTCCAGCGCCAGCGAGGAACCGCGCCCTGAAGCAGTCGCCCACAACAACCCAGCGGCGAGAGCCAGCGACAGCAGCGACACCGCCACCACGGAAGCACCCCAGCGGCGGCGGCGATGGGTCCGTTTCAGTTGCTTAACCGGACCTCTCCCCTCCGCCAAATCTACGTTATGGCGGACCATATCGCGCACGAGGCGCCGCTTGATGCGACTGACCGTTGCCATGGTGTTAGCCATCTCCTCGACTACGTTGGACCGAGGGGCGCTTGGAGAGAACCCAGTAAGCGGGAATGATATCCGATGTGGGCGCCGCGAGCCGTGGTCTCACCCCGTGGTCTCACCTCAAGGCCGGCGCAGCAGAATGCGTAGCTCCGCACCCACCGCGTCCGCGGAGACCACCTCAACGGCGGGATCGGCCAGATCGAGTACCACGTGGAGTTCGCGCCCTGCGTGAAAGCCCGTGCGAACGGAGCGCAGTTCCGTGCTCCCCACCGTGAGCTGGCGGGAAGCAAAGGCATCATTCACCCGCAGGAATCGAATCAGCTCGCGAGGCGGCGCCTGCGCCAAGCGTTGACGCTTGAACCGGTCGGCGGAAATCGCCCCGTCGGCCTCGATCGTGAGCAGCGTTCCTCCCGCGACGCCGCGCCAACGAATGTCTTGAATCTGGCTCATCGGCTGGGTAACTACCGAGGTGGCAGGCTCGGGCGGCGCCGGCTGCGGCCTGGCGACGGTGTCCAGGCGATCTGAGTCTTCGCCACCGCCTTCGTTGGACGGCTCTTCGGCCGGCGACGCTGTAGTGAGTGGTGCCGTGGCGATCGGTGCTGTGGTATTCGATGCTGTATCTTGCCGTGCTGTCTTTTTCGGTGCCGCGGAAGATGGCTCCACGAAAGAGGCCCCGGTCGCGGCATCAGCCCCCGCGGGTTCCGGCTCGACCTGCCCGGCGGGGGAACTTCCACCCGACGAATCAGAGGCGATCGAGGCTGGAGCCGCAACTTCAACCCGTTCGCTGTCGCCGTCGTTGGCGGAAAAACGGGCCATCAATGGAGGGACTAGCAGGTAGATTGCAATCGCCGCAATCCCCAGGAGCAAGAGACCCAGGACGAACTTACGTCCTCCGAGCTTCAAACCACCGTGGCCTCGGCCTTCCGCATATCCTGAGCCCTGAACAGGCCACTGCCCCTGGGGTGGTCGGGCGGGAGCCGCGGTGTCATCGCCATCGTAGATCGGCGTCATGTCGCCCGGCAGCACCAGTTCCAGTTCCGGTGGCACTGGCATATCAGGCAAATCAGGCGGATCGGGTCGCAGCCAGCCTGGAGGCTCCGCTTCCGCCTCGAAAGCGCTTTCTGTCGCGGCAGCCGGTGGGACGGCCTCCGCGACCGACTGTGCCAGCAACCCAGCACCGGTCTCTCTCGCCTCTAGATCGGCGAACTGTACCGGCTCCGAAGTTTCCTCCACCGACCGCTCTTCCTCGAGTTGACGTTCTTCTTCGACCTTCGACTCCTCTTCGATAGGCTCCTCGACCTTCGATGGCTCTTCGGGCTCGGTTTCCACAAGGAGCACCTCCTCTTCCTCGCGAGGAGGTTGTAAGATCTCGGGCAAGCGTAGCCCTTCCACCGCGGCGGCGATGGGATCGTCCGCCCGGGGCCGCGTCGGCGATGGCGAGGAGGTCGAGCTTAGCGGTGGACTCGGTTCAGCGAGACGCTGGGAAGCATCCGTCGCGGCCGACAAGGTAGAGGCGGACGCGGAGGGTTCCAAACTGTAGGGCTCAATAACCTTCGCGGCGGCCTCCTCAGTGACCAAGGGCAGGACGGGCGCCAAGGGCTCTTCGGATGGCTGAGTCTTGGGGACGTCGCCGCTCTGAGAGCTCAGCGCTTCCTCGCCCTCTTGGGTGTAGCGCTGGACCAGGCGGAAGATCCGTTCGCGGCTCCCTGGGCTCAGATACCGAAAACGGATACCCATGCCAGGAGGCTGATCGGGCCCCTCCCCTTCCTTGCGCTGCCAGATGACTTCCCCGGTCCCTTCGACCTGGTCTTCGCCAACCTTGAACTCAAAGGCCACTAGCGAACCAATCTCGGCTGGTGTATCGCTAGGTACGAACATTCCACCTAGCGAAAGGTCTGAGGTGATTTCGGTAACGGCTCCCGAGAGCCGCTCCAGCTTCAGATTGACCAGGGTCGAGAGCGGAACCCGCCGCGACTTTCGAGGAATGGAATAGCGCACGGCTGGAGTTTAGCAGTCTACGCCACTCGAAGGCAGAGAGAATATTGCGACTCGCCCTGTTGACGCGGTGTCAACAGGGCGGTGGGGTACCGCGATGGGGGATCTAAGAAACTGGCGCGGGTTCCGGCTTGGCGACTAGATGTAGTTTGATCAACACGTCGTCGCGAATCAGGTCGTCGGCCATGCCCTTGTACTCGATGTTGAAGTCGAATCGCTGGATCGAGAACTCCGCATCCGCGGTGACCACATCGTCAGCCACTGAGATCGCGGCCGGGAAGACGACCTGCTTGGTCACGCCATGGAGACTCAGGTTGCCGGTCACGCTATAGCCGTCGTCGGTCGCGGCGATCGAAGTGGACTCGAAGCTGGCGATGGGGTGGGCTTCGACGTCGAAGAAGTCGGCGCTCTTCAAATGGCCGGTCAACTTCTCGCTATCCGCGTAGAGCGAAGTGGTGTCAATGGTGAATTCCACCTTGGAGTGGGTCGGATCACCGTCGACCACCGTCACCTGGCCCGCGAATTCTTTGCGAACTCGATGGTCGAATCCGATCCTACGGCGTACTGCGTTCCTTCAGCGTAGCTGTCCTCCATCGGGGCGTCAGCGGGTTCCCCAGTGTGTTCGTTCGGCGCCGGGGTCTCGACGGTGGGTTCGCTCACTTCGGCCTGCGGAGCGTCCGCCGCCGGATTGGAACAGCCTACGGCCACCCAAACAAAAGCTGCCAGCATAGACAGCGCTATTCTCGAATTCCTCATTGCTCGATCCTCCTTGGGAAGTGTTCAGTGAGGGCAAAAGTCTCACGGGCGAAGGGCGGAGTCTATCAGCCCAG
>QIHU01000408.1 GCA_003231035.1 Acidobacteriota bacterium | reverse complement strand
TTGAGCACCCGCTGCGAGGTGATGGCCACCGCCGACGCTCTGCGCCGAGTGATGGACAACTTGATCGACAACGCGACCCACTTCTCGGCGCGCGGCGGCGAAGTTCGCTGCCGAATCCACGACCGTGCCAACACCGTTCGCATCGAAGTCGAAGACGACGGGATCGGCATCCCCAACCAAGAACTCAAGAAAATCTTCGACCGCTTCTACCAGATTGGCAAGGAGATCAGCGGCCGGCGCCAAGGCACCGGTCTGGGCCTCTCGATCGTCTCCGCGCTGGTCGGCCAAATGAAAGGCACCGTGCACGCATATTCACAGGAAGGCAAACCCGGCACCCGCTTCGTCATCGACCTACCCAAGAGCGAGGCCACGGCGTGAGTGAGACAGCAGCCGCGACCATCCTAGTGGTCGAGGACGAAGAGGCGATCGCCGAGGGGTTGCGCTTCAACCTCGAGCGCAAGGGTTATCGAGTCGATCTTGCCGCGGATGGACAGCAGGCACTCAACCGCGTGGCTAGCCACCGGTTCGACCTGATTCTCCTCGACGTACGCCTGCCCAAAGTCGATGGCTTCGAAGTCTGCCAGCGGCTGCGCCGCGACAACAACTTCACTCCGATTCTGATCCTCACCGCCCGCAACCAGGCGGACGATATCGTCCATGGGCTCCAAGTCGGCGCCGATGACTACGTAGTCAAGCCTTTCGACCTGGCGGAACTCCTGGCCCGTATCGAGGGGCTCCTGCGTCGCCAGGGCTGGAAGCGCGACCCCGAGTCCAACGGCAACGAGGAGGAGGCCCCCGAGCTCGGTCGGGTGCCCTTCGGCGAGTATTGGGTCGACTTCCGCAGCTGGCAAGCCAAGACACGCGACGGCGTCCAAGAGCTCTCGCGCAAAGAGATGGCGGTCATGAAGATCTTTGTCACCCGGCCCAACCAGGTCATCACCCGTCGCGAGCTCCTGGCGGAGGTCTGGGAATTGCCCAACCATCCCAATACCCGCGTGGTCGACAACGTCATCGTGGCCTTGCGCAAGGCCTTCGAAGAGAACTCCTGGCGCCCCCACCACATTCACAGCGTGCGCGGCGTCGGCTATCGCTTCGTTTTCTAACCGCCGAGCGCCGGTCCTCCGGCGGGTAGTGGGCTATTAACGCGTAGCACCAGCGGAGCTACAAACGTATTGACAGGCGGCGGGATTCCTGGGAAATCTGAATGGAGGCAGTAGACTCTCTATCCACGACGCACTCAAGCGCTCGCGACAGCAGCGGAGACTTGCAAGGTCGGATTCACGGCACCTCGGCTGGTTGTCCGTATGGTTTGGTGCTGCTGTGTGTTGGCGCCGTGTAGAATTGACCTGCGCCCTAAAGGGAGACAGAGAATCTTAGGCTCATCTGGGGTGTTTCACGGGGGTGGGATAGTATGAACCGCAAGAGACCTCACGAGAAAGAGGTGTGACGATGATTTACTTAAAGAACAGAAACCAAAGTGCTGGCCTCACGGGCGCGATCAGACGGCGAAGGGCCGGACTGGGACCCCAATGGGATCTTGCGTTCCACCGTTATGCTAGGGGCTTGGGGAGTCTGGTTGACATTTCCGGCAACACCCGAAGATGGAGGACTCAGATGACCGTCAGGGAGGCCCTCGCGGGGGATGTGCGGGCTGTGGGAAGAGACCTGCGAGTCGTGATGAAAGGCGACTCTTGAGCGCAAAGGACTCTGACCCTGTAGATGTACTAGAGCCCTCCGCCGTTTCCTCGACCCCACAAGAATCTCAGAATCCGGCACAACTGCATGCCGTGATCAATGAGATTGTTGAGGCCAGGTTCTACTCAACATATTCAGGGCCACTCCCTGATCCGAGAACCCTGCAAAGATATGAGGAGATTCTTCCAGGGGCCGCTGAGCGGATCTTCGGTGCCTGGGAGAGCGAAACTGTGCACCGCCAAACCCTTGAGGGACGAGTTCACTCCTCTGACGAGAGAATCGAGACACGAGGGCAGAGGTACGGTTTCGCCCTATCCCTGGTGTCGCTGGGAGTTGCCGTCTACCTTGTAGAGTCGGGGCACAATACTGCCGGCATTGCATTGATTCTAGGTCAAGTTGGCGTATTGGCGGGTGCATTCCTGATAGGCCGTTTCAAGCAGTTGCGTGGACCTGGTCAGCAGTCGGAAATGGAGCACCCTACCGAGAAAGAGTCGAACAGTCCGGCCGATCTGAGCTAGCGACTATGCGGAGCTTGATGGAGGCTTCCGCCGTCTAGGTATGCCCCGGTATATCAGCCATAAGCACGCTTTCAATCAGCGCTTCCGCGTACTCCACGGCCTGCAAGGAGATCATGTAGCGCTTCGCTCTGCGCTCCCCTTGGGTCTCAACGAGTTCGCTCCCATAAACGTCTACCAGGGCATCGGCGCGATTCGCTTCAACACCAGACGCGCGAGCTCCTGCCAGAATCGCCGCGCCCGTCACCCCGTCAGCGAGTCGGCAGCGTCGAAGCTACCCCGCTTCTCGTAGCTCCGTTGGTGCCACACGTTAATAGCCCACTACCCTCCGGCGCGCGAGCCTGGGACCGAAAGCAGGCCGTGGTAGAGTGAACAGTTGCAAGAATCAGTCTGGCCGGCCGTGTTCGGCTTCCTTTGCCTACCGCGTTCCAGAGGGTCTCGGTACTGAGCGATCGCCCCCTGCTCCCAGCCCTCAAGAACTACTGCATCGAGGAGACAGCGATGACCCGAAGGATCTTTGGAGCCCACTGGGCTCTCTTCACCGTCTTGTGCCTAGCCACTACCGTGGCCCTGGCGATCCCGGCCCAGGCCGAAGAAGCGGCTAGCGGCCTCTACATCGTCCTATTCCAGGAAGCTCCGCTGGCTACCTACTCAGGAGAAATCGCCGGCCTGCCAGCGACCAATCCTCGCACTCTCGGCACCCCCAAGCTCGATGCGCGCAGCGCTGAATCCCGCGCCTATCTCGCCTTCCTCGAGCAAGTACAACGCGAGTACCTCGACGACATGGAATTCGCCCTGGCGCGCCAACTGGAGGTCACCTTCTACTACCGTGCCGCCGGTAACGGAGTCGCCGTGACGATGAATCCGGCCGAGGCTGCCTTGGTAGCCAAGCTGCCCGGTATCACCATGGTGCGCCCAGACCGGGATCTCCCCGTCGACACCGACCGTGGACCGAGTTGGATCGGTGCCCCGGCGATTTGGAACGGCACCGCCACTGGCGCCTCCGCCGGCAACAAGGGCGAAGGGGTGATCGTCGGCGTTATCGACACCGGGGCCAACATGAATCATCCCTCGTTCTCCGACACCCCGGCGGACGGCTACGTCTACACCAACCCCAACGGCGCCGGCACCTACGGCGGCTGGTGCGACCCCGGCAACCCGAACTTCAACGCCATCTACGCTTGTAACAACAAGCTGATCAGCGGTTGGGACTTCGTCGAAGCCACCCCGGCCGGCGCCGGCGAATCCGACGGCCCCGGCGACGACAACGGCCACGGCAGCCACACCGGCAGCACCGCCGCCGGTAACACCTTGAGCGGCCCCTTCATCTCCGGCGTGGCACCGCACGCCACGGTGATCGTCTACGACTCCTGTTACACCAACGCGATGGGTCAAGGGTTGTGCCCCTTCACTGCCACCTCGGCGGCGGTCAACCAAGCGATCTTGGACGGAGTCGACGTCATCAACTACTCGATCGGTGGCGGCACCCAGCCCTGGTTGGGCGACATCGACACCTTCTTCCTCAACGCCGTCAACGCCGGTATCTACGTGGCCGCCAGTGCCGGCAACAGCGGCCCCGGCGCCAACACCACCGGCCACATCGGCCCGTGGGTCGCCACGGTGGCCAACGCCACCCATGACCGTGTGGACACCCAGGTCGAACTGATCAACATGTCGGGCGGTGGCGCGCCTCCGGCGGACATTGCCGGCTCAAGCATGACCGACGCCTACGGCCCCGCCGCCATCGTCTATGCCGGGAACTTCGTCAACGGCGACCCCAACCCGGAGCAGTGCTTGAACCCCTTCCCGGCCAACACCTGGACCAGCGGCGAGATCGTCGTCTGCGATCGCGGCGCGCTGGCCCGCGTGCTCAAAGGGCAAAACGTCTTCGTCGGTGGCGCCGGTGGCTTCGTGCTCGCCGACGTGGCCGGCGGTACCTCCCCGGTGGCCGACCCGCACATCCTGCCGGGCATCCACGTAGCCCAAGCCGATGGCACCGCGATCAAGGCATGGCTCGCGGGTGGCGCGGGCCATATGGCGACCCTCACCCAGGCGGTGACCCTAGTCAATGCGGCGAACGGCGATATCCTCAGCGCGGGAAGCTCGCGCGGCCCTTCGGGCATCGACGTGATCAAGCCGGACCTCGCCGCTCCCGGCACCAGCATTCTGGCCGCGGTCAACGTCAACTCCGTTCCCGGCTACGTCGGGCCGGCCTTCTCGCTGTTCAGCGGCACCTCGATGTCCAGCCCGCACACCGCGGGCTCCGCGGCGCTCGTCCGGGGAGAGCACCCCACCTGGACGCCGTCCCAGATCAAGTCAGCTCTGATGCTGACCGCTAGCAGCGCCATGTTCAAGGAAGACGGCGTCACCCCGGCCGACCCTCACGACATTGGCTCCGGCCGGGTCGACCTGAACAAGGCGGCGGAGGTCGGGTTCATCCTCGACGAAACCTTCGCCAACTACCAGGCGGCCAACCCCGGAGCGGGCGGCGACCCGGCGACACTCAACATCGCCAGCCTGGCCAATACCAACTGCACCCAGTGTTCCTGGTCGCGGGTGATCGAGGGCAACTCGACCGCTCTGGAGGGAATTCCGGGACCCATCACCTGGACCCTGACCGCCAACGTCCCGGCCGGGCTCGATATCTCGTTCAACCAGAGTAACTTCACCCTCGCCCACGGCGCCACCACCAACATTGGGATCACCGCCACGGTGACCTCCGGTCTTGCGCTCGGCGTCTGGGCCTACGGCGAAATTATTTTCACCCCGGACAACCCCGCCGTACCGGTGGCCAAGATGCCCCTAGCCATCATCCCGACCGGCCTCGGCAACGAGGTCTTCGATGACGGTTTTGAAAGCGGTAACACCTCCGCTTGGGATGTCACCGTCCCCTAGAATCCGTTCGCCGGGCCACCAAGGCCGGCACCGCTGTCCGCTCCAAGGGTCGTCGAAAATTCGGCGACCCTTCCTCTTTTCTTGGTGACCCATCCTGTCGCCGGAGAGCGGCCCACGCGGGCTGCTACACTCCCCGCGATTCACCCACGGCAAACCACGGAGCTCACCGATGAAGGCCACTTTCAGTATGAGTCTAGAGGGACCGGCGCTGAGCGGAAGTTCAATGGAAGTGCGCCAGCTCGGCCCCGCGCTGAGCGAGCTGGGCGAGCTGTGCGCACGGGCCAACGCGGTGCTCAACCGCGATCAATCGACCCTCACCATTCGCTGGCAACAAGAAACCGAGCCTTCGACTCCATCCGCTTCGAAGCCTTCGGCTCCCCTCTCCCTGTCCTTCGCCGTTCGACGTCGCAGGGAAGGAGCCACGCCCAACCTCTTTTCGACTGACGATGCCACCGACACCAAGCGACTGCTTCAGCTTCTAGGGTTCCAGCCCGCCAGCGACAAGTCCATGAGCCTGTTGGAACTGTTGCACTGGCTGGACGGCGAAACACCAAGCCAGATCGAAGAAGTCTTAGGCGGTTGGCTCCGCGTCGAGGCCAGCGGCAGGAGTACCGAAGTCTCTTCCCGAGTCGTTTCGCTGTTGCGCGACGCGGCGGTGCGCGGCCGTATCGAGGGCCTCCTGCGGCCGCTTCGCCGCAAGGGCATAGAGCGCATCGTCTTCCACTCAGCCGGCCGGATCGCCACCGCGATCGACCGCAAGTCCATCAAGCGCTTCGCCCAGCCGTCGCACCGTATCCAACAGACCGACGGCGAGACCCTGGTCGACTCGACCTACCTGCGCGCCTTGGGCATCGTCAAAGTCCCCTTTCGCCCCAATCTCAAATGGGTGCTCGGCAGCGAGGGCGAGCGCATCAGCGCCGCCATGCGCGACCCGGCTTTTCTGGACCGCCACCAGGATGGCCTCACCTCCTACGCCGCCGGAGACATCCTCACCGTGCGCCTCCACACCACCGCTGTGCGCACCCCCAGCGGCCTGCGCACCGATCACACCATCGTCGAAGTCATCGGCCACCTCAGCCGAGCGCAGGAGGCTCAGCAGACGAGTATCGATCAGCTACCGCTCGACACCGAAGACACCGCTTCGTAGCGCTCTCCTGACAGCACGGTGTCAGCAGGGCTATGGAACGATGCATCTTCACCAAGAACCCACCAAGGAGACTTCCATGACCCCAGAGATCTGTGTCCAAACGCTCCAGTCCTGCCGCGAATACTTCGAACGCTCCTCGCGCTGCCTGAGCGAAGAAGATTCCACCTTCGCCCCGTCGCAGGGG
>QIHU01000116.1 GCA_003231035.1 Acidobacteriota bacterium | reverse complement strand
TTGTGCGACTGCGCCGGTCTCGACCACCAACGGCTACCCCCAAAGCACCTCCTGCCTGTACTCTAGACTACTAACCCCTACATCTTTTTCTTGTCATCCCCGCGTCTCAACGGAGAACTACTGTGTCCGAACTGCTCGAAAACTTGACCGACGGCCAGGTGATCATCACCGGCTCGCTGGCCTTTGACAACATCATGGAATTTCCCGGTTACTTCAAGGATCACATCCTGCCGGAGAAGGTCCATGTGATCAATATCTCCTTCCTGGTCGACAAGATGACCCGCCAGCGCGGCGGCTGCGCCGCCAACATCGCCTACACCACGGCGCTGCTCGGTGGCTCGCCTCGGATCGTGGCCGCGGCGGGGAATGATTTCGCGACCTACCGTGAGTGGCTGGTGTCGAACCATATCGACGTAGGCGGTATTCGCATCCATGAGGATGAGATCACCGCCTGTTGTTACATCACCACCGACCGCGCCGACTGCCAGATCACCGGCTTCTTCGTGGGCGCCATGAAGCGGGCCAACGAACTGAGCGTCATCGAGGAAGGGGGAGACCGCGCCGCCCTCTGCTTCGTGGCTCCCGACGATCCTGAGGCGATGGTGCGCCACTGCGCCGAGGCTCGGCAGGCCGGCTTGCCGTTCCTGTTCGATCCCTCCTTTCAAGTAACGGCGATGGACGGCGACGCCTTAACGACAGCCTCCGAGGGGGCCTGGGCTTTGGTGGTCAACGACTACGAGTTCACCGTCTTGCAAGAGAAGACCGGCAAGAGTGTCGAGCTGCTGCGCTCGGAGCACGAGCTCATCGTCGTCACCTACGGCGAAAAGGGCAGCGAGATCCTCCAACGCGATGGCTCGACCCTGAAGATTCCAGCCGCCAAGGCGACGGAGGTCATCGACCCCACCGGCGCTGGAGACTCGTTCCGCGGTGGCTTCTTGGCCGGTCTCCAACGGGGCTTCGATCTAGAGACCTCAGCGAGAATGGGAAGCGTCGCCGCGGTCTATTGTGTCGAGGTTTACGGACCACAGAGCCAGCGGTACACGCACGAGGAGTTCTTCGCCCGCTTCCGCGATAACTTTGGTTTCTCCCCGGTCGACTGAGCCGCCATGACTCAAACCACCACACTGCCCTGTGGAGACCCCTTCCACCTCGCCAATTTCGACCCATCCTTCTCCGGCAACATCGAGCACAAGCGGCAAGCCAAGGCGGAGACGAAAGACAACATGGAAGCTCTGTTCGAGCTTCAGGCTCGCCTCTACGCGGAGAACCGCCGTTCGCTCTTGGTGGTCCTGCAAGCGATGGACGCCGCCGGCAAGGACGGTACGATCAAGCACGTGATGGGCGCCTTCAACCCCCAGGGCGTCCGCGTTACCTCCTTCAAAGCTCCCTCCAAGCTGGAGCTGGCTCACGACTTCCTCTGGCGCGTGCATCGCGCCGCGCCGCGTCGTGGGATGATCGGTATCTTCAATCGCTCCCACTACGAAGATGTGTTGATCGTGCGCGTCCTCAAGCTCGCCCCGGAAGAGGTGTGGCGAGCCCGGTTCGATCACATCAATGCCTTTGAAAAGCTACTCACTGACAACGCAACGACGATCGTCAAGATCTTCCTGCACATCAACCCCGAGGAGCAAGCCGAGCGCTTGCGAGCCCGCCTCGACACTCCAGGCAAGGAATGGAAGTTCAACATCGACGACCTAGATGCCCGCCAACGGTGGGGCGACTACATGGCGGCCTACGAAGAGGCGATGACGCGCTGCAATACGCCCCACGCTCCCTGGCATGTGGTTCCGGCGAATCGCAAGTGGTACCGAAACCTGGCCGTCTCCCGCATCGTGCGCCGCACCCTGGAAGGGTTGAACCCCACCTACCCCGATCCCGAGCCCGGCCTCGATGAGGTGGAAATTCCACCTGTTCGCTGGCCTTAGCTCTGAGTACCCTGTCCCAAGTCCACGCCTTGACTGCACTTCGACGGTGTCGACGAGGGTCAAATAGGCTCTTTGCGCGTACACTCTTTGGGGGACGGGAAACACTTCGATGATTCAAGACATTCGAGTCGCACTGCGCAGCTTGGGCAAGAGCCCCGCGTTCGCCGCCGTCGTCGTACTGACCCTCGCCCTAGGCATTGGTGCGATCACCTCCGTGTTCAGCGTGGTCAATGGCGCGCTCCTCTCCGCTCTCCCCTTTGACGAGCCGGATCGGATCGTCCTCTTGCGGGGCAGCTGGAGAGAGGGAGCCAACACCACCCCCTCCCTCACCTCCTACAGCGATTTTCTCGAGTATCGCCAGCGCGCTACCGCTCTCGCCAGCATGGCCGCCTTCACCGATGAGCCGCGCTACTTCGTTCTCAGCCGCGACTCCGCCAGCGAGCAAGTCAAGGGTGAGTTCGTCTCCGCCGAATACTTCGACATCTTGGGTATCCGCGCCGCCGAGGGACGGTTGTTCACCCCGGAAGAAGACCAGCTGCCTGACGGTAACCGGGTTGCGATCCTCAGCTACGACACCTGGCAGACCTCCTTCGGCGGCGATCCGGCGATCCTCGGCCAGACGATTCTTCTCAGCGAGAACAGCTTCCTGATCGTGGGTATTGGGCCACGCGGCTTCAAAGGGATTTCCGACCAAGCCGACCTTTTCCTTCCGGTGACCACCGCCGCCACCTTCTTCGACCGAGCCATCCTCGACAACCGTACCTACCGTTGGCTCGCCTCCATCGGGCGTCTCGAAGATGGTGCCTCTCTCGAGCAGGCCACAGCAGAGATGGAGGCCGTCGCCGCCAGCTTGGCCAAGAACTTCCCCGACACCAACGAGAAAGCGGGAGTCACCTCCACAACCCTCGAGGAGGCGCTACAAGGCTCGCTGCGCAAGGGCCTCCTGACCTTGCTCTTCGCCGCCGGCTTCGTCCTGCTGATTGGCTGCGTCAACATCGCCAACCTGCTGCTCACCCGAGCCATGGCGCGGCAGGGAGAGATCTCGGTACGGGCCGCGCTCGGCGCCAGCCGCCGTCAACTGATCCGCCAAGTCTTGGCCGAGAGTCTAGTTCTCGCCGCCTTCGGTTGCGCCTTCGGCCTGCTGTTGGCGGTGTGGTCCACGAAACTCTTGGTCAACGCCAGCGGTGTCGTCTTCAGAGACTCGGTGGCCCTCGGCTTGGATCCCATGGTGGTCGCCGCGGCCTTGATCGCTTCGATCGTCGCGGGCCTCGGCTTCGGTCTCCTGCCAGCTTTGGGGGGCACCCGGGTCGACCTCAACGAGACCCTCAAAGAGGGCGGCAAGACTTCGGCCAGTCGCGGCCGACAACGGTTGCAGGGCACCTTGGTGGTGGCCGAGATCGCCCTCGCTCTACTCCTTTTCGTCGGCGCCGGCTTGATGATTCGCAGCTTCGTCAACCTCCAGCAGGCAGACCTGGGCTTTAGACCCAGCAACCTGCTGACCCTACGCATCGACGTCAAGGGCAACCGGTACAAGACGATCGCATCCCAAGTGAACTTGACCAACGAGCTACTCGAGCGTCTGCGCGCGGTGGCGGGAGTCAAGTCCGTCGCCTTGTCCAGCCCCGATATCCCGACCGATGACTTCAGCTCGACCTATATCGAACTTGAAGAGCGGGAAGATGTCGCGATCAACGACCACTTAGCGCTGGAGTACCGTCGCGTCTCACCCAACTACTTTTCCACGCTAGGTATCCTTCTGACCGATGGGCGAGCGTTCACCACCTCGGATGTACTGGCACCGAACAGCCAGCGGAAGGTCATCGCCTCAGAGAGCATCCTCCGTCGCTATTGGGCCGGACAACAGGGAGTGGGACGAAAGCTCCGCTTTGCTCAGGTGGGCGGCAATCCACGCTGGATGCACGTAGCTGGCATCAGCGGCGATGTTCTGCACGAAGGGCTCAAGAGCGACGGGCGTAAGCACCAAGACATCTACATTCCCATCTTGCAGTCCGGTTTTGACTCCAGCGGTCTGGTCAATATCTTGATCCGGGTTGAGCCGGGCGTCGATCCCAGTAGCCTTGTGGGCAACCTACGCGAAGAGATTCTCTCGGTGACCGGTGGCCTGCCCGTTTTCGACGTGGCGACTTTGGATGAAAGGCTGGATCGGCAAGTCGCGCACGATCGCTTCTTGGTTCTTCTCATGTCGCTGTTCGCCTTGATGGCGCTGGTCCTGGCGGCGGTAGGCATCTACGGCGTGATCTCCTATGCGGTGGCCCAACGAACTAAGGAGATCGGCGTGCGCATGGCCTTGGGCGCCGACCGTGGCGAGGTCCTCAAACTGATCGTGCGCCGCGGAATGATACTCGCGATCGGCGGCGTGACTCTCGGGCTCATCACCTCTCTGGCCCTGACTCGCGTGCTGCGCGGGCTACTCTACGGTGTCGGCACGCTCGATCCCACGACCCTCGTACTCACCGCCATCTTCCTGATCCTGGTCGCGATGGTCGCCAGCTACGTTCCGGCCAGAAAGGCCACCAAAATCGAGCCCACGGTCACCCTGCGGGCTGATTGAAGTCTTCTGAAGTCAAGACTAGTCGCGGCCGAAGAAGGACCGCAACAGGGTCCGTTTGGGACTCCGCTCATCGGCTAGACGGGCCAGCGCTTCGGAAGCGGCTGGATGGTCGGGCTGGCGAATCAGGATGCTGCGATAGGCGGCGCGAGCACGCCCTTGATCCCCGACGCGCTCATAGAGCTCAGCCATCGCGACGCGAACGTCTAGAGCCTCTGGATCGAGCTTCAGCGCCGTTCGGTAGCTATCGGTGGCTTGGCTGGACCACTTTGGGTTGCGTTCCTGCACCTTGCCCATCAAGGTGTAGTACTCGGATCGCCGGTCCAAGCGCACCGCTTCGCGTAAGACCTCGAGAGCATAGTGGAACTCTTCCTGGCGGTAGAGCTCTCGAGCCCTGTGGTAGTTCTCACGGGCGCGCTGCTGGCGACGTTCTTCCTGCTCCTCAACACTCTCACCCCCCACCAGACCACCGGTCACCAGGTCGCGATCATAGGCGGCGCGGCGCGCCGGGTCACTCAAGACGAGGTAGGACTCCGTCGCCCGTTCAAAGAGCAGGTGCATGCCCTCCTCGCGGCCTCGGAGGCCAAGTCTGGCCGCCTGCGAAGGGTGAACCATCTTGGCCAACTCGCTGTAAGCTCGGTGAATCTCATCGCCTTCGCAGCTGGGGTGGACATCGAGAAGATCGTAGTGGCCCATCTCACCGAGTCGACTCAAGAGGTCGGCGAGACGAGAACGATGCTCCTCCTCGGGGAGATCCACCGCCGCCGCTTCCAGCTCCAACTTGACCCGTTCCTGGAAGCGCTCGAGCAGCGGCAGAGTCACCAGCTCACGGTTGACCGTGGGACGCGCTTCGCGTTCGATCAACTCGACCGCCTGCAACCGACTGAGGATCTCTAGAGTGTCCTCTCGGGGAAGCCCAGACATCTGCAACAAAGCGGCAACGCTGCACGGTTGAGCGCGAATGCGATCGATCAAGAAAGCCTCTCGTGGATCGAGGCCAATCGTCACCGCACCGGGATTCAAGAGAAGCGCTTCTGGATGGGCTTGGGTCGACCAGCGGGCCTTGTCGCCACCCAAACGATCGAGCATCGCTTCAGGGGAAAGATCTTGGGTGGCTCCCGCCATCACGACTTCGCGCGTGAGCAGCGGCCCGATCACCTCAGGCGGCACCCCGGCTCGCCCAGGGACGAAGGAAAAAGTTCCCTCTCGCCAACTACCGATTACCCGCGCGAAGCGCCCCATGAGCGTTCGCAGATCGGCGCCCAGCCCGCCCGACAGCATCCCCGACAACTGCTGAGCAATCGGATTGGAAGGCGGTAGGTAGAGTTCTCCTCCGAGAAAGAACAGCCGTTTTTTCGAACCGTCAGCCGGAGTCACTTCCAGAATGCCGCTGCCGCGGTCCAAGTGGATCCGGCGGATCACCCGGTTGAGACTCTCAGAGACCAGGCTCCCCGAGAACCGATGTTCGGCGCTTCGTTTCGACATGTTGAGTTATTTTACGTCTCCAGCCAGGATCGGTACAGGAGAATCTGCCCTTTCTCGATGATCATGCACCGCGTTCCTCGCAGCTGTCACCCAGGAGGTCCAAGGCAACGGCCGGGCCGCTTCGCACTCAGTCTGAACCTACCCCGGAGCCCTTACCTTGGGCCTCGGCCGCCCGCAGTTGCTCGAAAACGCGCGTCCCCATCGCAGGCCCCATGACCTCTCGTAGCTCCTCCAGGGTCGCCCTCTTGACCCCCTCGACGCTGCCAAACTTCGCCAACAACATGCGGCGGCGGCGGGGACCGACTCCAACTAGATCGTCCAGACGACTCTTGAGGGTTGCCTTGCGGCGGCGACGTCTGTGGCGGTCGACGGCAAAACGGTGGGCTTCGTCGCGCACCTGTTGCAGCAGTTGTAGCCCAAGGTCGGAGCGAGGCAGTTGCAGGGGTTCGGGCCGCTCCGCCAAGTAGAGTTCCTCCTCGCGCTTGGCCA
>QIHU01000452.1 GCA_003231035.1 Acidobacteriota bacterium | reverse complement strand
CTAGCCGCTTGATCGGTCGCCAGCCGCCAGCGCCGTCGGCCACCACCGGGCGCACCGTCGGCGGAGCCACCGCCAAGCTACTGAGGCCGTTGTTCAAGCCACCGGTGAAAACCAAGCCCAGTTCCGGCACCAACACCAGGGGCGCGTTGGTCGACCCCGACAGCTCGATCTGTTCGATCACTCGGTCGTCGACACCGTCGTTGTCCTCATCCTGCTCCACCAAACTGGGCGGCGTGTCGAAGTCGATCAGCCAAACCCCCTGCCCAAAGCCGGCCACGGCGAGGCGACGGTTTTGGCGATCCACCGCGATGTGAGCCACTGACCCCTCCACCGGTACCCGGCCGACCAGAGCGGGCAGCTCGCGATCCGAAACGTCGTAGATCAACACCCCCTCGGTGGCGTGTCCCACCAAGGCGTAGTCGCGGTACTCTTCCTGGCTGAATTCTCCGTCTTCGTTGAAGTCGAACGGGTAGTGCTGCACCGTCTCGAGGCCGATCACCACCTTGCTGGCGCCAAAATTACTGCACCGCGAAGAGAGGAAACTCAAGGCTACCGGTTCGACGAGATCGGCCTCGACCAACATCAAGCCGTGGAAGCCCAGCAAGGTGGCGAGGGTTAACGGATGGCGGTTGGCCGGATCGACTAGCGGCGCCAGGTCGGAGAGCGCCGAGCCGAAGAAACCGAGCGGTTGATCGCAGATCACCACGGCGGGATCGAACTCGCCGTTGAAGAAGCCGGTGTAGTAGCCGAGCACATCCGAGAGCGGGCCACCGGCGGCGGGATCTTCATTGTAGAAAGCGTTGATGTCCACCACGCCGATTCCCACCCCGGCCATCCCCACATAGGCCAGGCTGTCGACGTTGATCAGCAGATCGATCGGCTGGCCTCCGATCGCATCGAGCTGGATGCTGAAAGAACCATCGCTGGCCGCGGCGTCTACATGACTTTGCTCACCGGTCGCCATGTTGATCAGGCTAACCGGCAGATCGAGGTTGGCCACGCCGGAGAGGGTGACGGTGACCAGCTGACCCTCCGCCACGGGAATCGGAGGGGTGAGGACGATCCCGCCCGGCAGGGGAGCTTCGGGGTCGTACAACCGGTAGCGATCATCGTTGGAGAGCACCGTCACCTGGCGCGGCACTCCTTCCGGGAGCTGGGTACCGGTACCTACCGCGAGTTGATCCGAAACCAAGGTCGACCCCTTGAAGAAGGCATCGCGTAGAGCAATGGGGTCCGTCTCGCCTGCTTCTACCGCATCGCGCAGCGCTCGTGGATCGAAAATACGCAGAAGACCCGGCCCGTCCACACCGCCGCCGGTGACCAGCAATCGGCGGTGGGAATCGAGAGCCACTCCGCGCACCGCCGCACCGCCAGGGAAGGCGAAGGTGAGGCCACCGGGAAGCGGGTTGGTCAACTGAGCCGGATTGGAGGCGTCAAGCACCAGCAGCCCATCGGGACCGGCGGCGACGAAGAGCCAACTGCCCAAGCGCGCCACATCGCGCACGAAATCGAGTGGATAGTGGGTGGCGACCTGACTGTCGCGCACTTGGAATTCGATCTCAACGGTTCGCCCCCACGGGTTGCCGCTAGCATCCGCCAAGTCGTCGCTAAGGCGCAGGGTCAGCGCCTCTCCGCCGAGCCAGGTCGGTTGCGGCTCTAGCCTTACCGTGGCTCGGCTACCGTGCGCGGTAGGTTCCATAGCCACCGTCTTGCCCTTGGCGTTGAGGACGCCTATGCCGGGAAACTCCGCGGCCAACGCCTCTGAGAAACGCAAATCGATAGGCTGATCAGGAGCCACGATGGCACCTATCACCAAGAGATAGCGCCGGCTGGCATTCACCGCCTGTTGCGGCAGGTTGAAGGCACCGGTGGGATCAGCGCGGGTGGTTAACGAAACGGCGTCATCCAGACCGATCAATTTGACTTGAACGCCGGGATCGGCGGCTCCAGCTAAAGCGGTAATTTGTAGGGTTCCATCGGCGGCGAGGGGGTTGGCTCGACCCCAGAGCGCCGTCACTCCAAGATCGAGCGCCTCGCCGCCGGCGCTACCCAACGCCAGATTGAAGAAGCGAACGGGATCGCCTCCCACCGGCACCGGTGGCACGCCGTCGTCTGAAAGATCCGGCGGTAGGAAGGGCACGGTCTGCGGACCGCTCGGCGCCGCGAAGGTGCCTTCGTAGACCCGATAGCCAGTCGTCAGGTCACGCACGGTCAAGGTGTAGGGCTGGCCCAATCGGGCCGGGATCCAGATGGCATCGGCCGACAGTAGTTTGGCGATCAAGCCGTTGAACTGCGAAACCAGGTTGGAGATGCCGGTGAAAATCGCCACGTCGAAGTTCCAGGCCAGAGGCACCGCCATGATGCCGAAGAGCTGCGCCGGGTTGAGTACCTGGTACTGGCCAGGGAAGGTCGCTCCAGGGGTGTAGAGATGGACGTTACTGAGGATCGAAGCCTTGTTGGCCTCGGTCAGTTCGAGCACGCTTGCGCCCAATTGGCCCTTCTCGCCCGTGGTGAGGCCAGCGGTCGTTGCGGCACCGCTCGCTGAGCCACTCGTCAACTGCCCATCGAGGGCTCCGAGTTGGTTGGTCAACTCAGTGCCACCGGGAGCTTGGCTATCGAGCGCCATGAGGTCGACCATCATCCAGCCGGGCTGACCTAGGACGTCGACCTTGCGATTGAGGAAGTAGTACGGACCATCGGCCACGGGATCGACGCCCGGCGGCGCGGGTAGATGAATCTCCAACCGCTTGGAGGCGGTGGCCCCCCCGAAATCGAGGGTGAACGAAGCGATTGGAATCATGCCCACTGGAACCGGAGCGGGCGACTGAACGACCGCATCGAGTTCCACTCGGAGCCAGGTTGGGCGGTCGAAGGTGCCCTCTTCCACCCTTACGGTTACGCCCTGTTCGGTGGTGAAGCGCACTTTGCCGCCCGGTACCCAAGCCGAGAGCTTGTCGGCGGAGAGAAAGGCGTCGAGTTTGAGAACGATCTCGTTGCCGCCGGTCGGAATCACATGCAGCAGCAGCTCGTCGTTAAGCGTGGCGGTAAGGGTCAAGACGAAGGAGCCGTTCGGCGCCGCGATGGTGGTGACCACCGGAGCCGCCGAGGTGAGGTTTTCGACAAAGACGGTGGCGCCGCCCGGCACCGCCCCCGCCTTACCCACCACTTGCGCTTGAGAACCGGCATCCGGTGCCACGAGTTGAATCAGATGGCGGGCCACGCCGTCACCGACTTGCAAGTCGCGCACGGTGAAACTGAGGGTGAAGGGTTGATTCACCGGATTGCCGGCCAAGTCGCGCAGGGCCGAGGAGACGACGACCTCATAGACCTCCCCGGGTACCAACGAGGAGCGTGGCGAGATGCGTACCAGCGGCCCTTGCCCTTGAAAGGTCACCGGCACATCCTGGCCGTTGCGCAGCATCCGGACACCGGCGATCATGGTGGCGGGATCGACCGCTTCGCTGAAGGTGAGGGTCGGTTCGATTCCAGCGGGAATCTCCGTGGCTCCGTCGGCGGGTGAAGAGGAAACCAGGGAGGGGCCGACGGGGAAGAGGGCCAAATCGAGAAGGATCCGCTCTTCGGCCAAGGCCAGCGGCGCCGAACCGAAGGCAACGTTGCCGTTGGCGAGATCTTGCGCGATCAGGTTCACCGATCCGAGTAGCGCCGGGAAGACGTAGCTTCCGCCGCCGCCCGAAAGCTGGACCCAGGGCCGGTTGGACCCGGACACCAACACACCCTTTTGCCAAGCGCCAGTGACTCCGTTGACGGTGCCGTGCAGGTAGCCGTGGTCACTGGTCAAGCGAACGAAGACAAAGAGGCCACCACTCTCAACCCCCGGCCAAGGGAGATCGGCGGGGTCGATGAGAGTAGTGGCCCAACCGGAGGCGGTGGCGGTGAGCTGTGCCACCGGCTGGTAGAACTGGCCGATCGGTAAATCGAGCACGGACAGGAGTAGCCCCCGCTCGCTTCCCGCCGGGGGCGGCGACAGGGTGAGCGACAGGGTTGCGGGCTGCGCAAAGGTGCCCCCTTCCAAGCCCAGAGACAGCAGACCGGCCAACTCAACACCGGGCGGTAGCGGCAACGGCAGCTCAACTAAGGATCGACGCTCAAGGATGATCGCCGTGGCCTCAGAGAGGGCTCCCGCGGGCACGTCGATGCGATCGCCCTCGGGGGTGGTAACGCTGCCTCCATCAACCCCGAGCACGTTGCCGGCCACCTGGTCGTCAGCGAAGGTGGTCACCGTCACATCTTCATAGCCCAGCTCGATCGGTAACACTTGCGCCGCTTGGGAAGGCTTGAGATCGAAACTCGATCGCGGCGTGCCGTCTGGCGATTTGAAGAGGGTGAGGTCGGCTTCAAAGGGCGCTTGGCTGCGCACGCTGCCATCTAGAAGCTGCAACAGCTCGCGGATCACCAGGGTCAACGGTAGACCACTGGGCACGTCGCTGGTAGTGAAGCTCACCGTTGCGCGGCTGGTCTGCGAAGGCAAGACGACCGCGGGCGAGAAGGCGAGAGCGGCGGCCGTGACTTCCGCGCCCGAGGGAGCGGGAGCGGAGGCGAGCGGCTGCCCCACCACCGCGAGCGGCGGCGCGGTGACCCCGCTGTCCGCCTCGACAGCCGCGTAGGCGCCCTCGCCATCCACGACAACGCTCACCCTGCCGCTCGCCGTCGTCGGCAGATCGAGGACCTGCCACAGCAGGGTGGCCAGATCGAGCTTCACCGCCACCAGCTGCACGCCGTCGGCCGATTCGACCGGCAGGCTGAGGGTGGAGTTAGTCGCCAGGGGCTCGCCAGCCAAGTCTAGCCACACCGCACCGCGCGGCGACCAACCGTAGGGCAGCCGCGCGGGCAAGCCTTGCTCTGCAAGCAGGCTCAACGAGGCCACGGTCGCCTGCGCAAGAGCGCTCGCCGGCAGGCTGAGTGAGCTGGCCCCGGAGCCCACCAGAGTGTGGGCGACTCCGGGCGCTAAGGAGGACGCCGGGGCGAGCGGAGTGAGGCGAGGATCGAACAGATCGACACCCTGCCCAGCGATGGCGCCGACGACCCGGAAGGCCGGGGTGTACCCGGCGCGCACAATGGTCAGCTCCGCCACGCCAGCCGCCACCGGAAGTTGGAAACGGCCCGACTCGGCGGTGGTCTGTTCCGGCCGGGGTTCGCCCGTCGCCACCCCAGCACTGGCCATCAACACGACGCGAGCGCCCTCCAACGGGCGGCCGGTGGCGTTGTCGAGCACGGTGCCCGCGAGAAAGCTGTCGACACCCGCCGAGCTGGCGTCAAAGAGACGGCTGTAGGAATAGGCGAGCGGGTTGCCCGCCAGATCGACGATAGCGGGGGTCACTGCCAGCAGCAGCGGCGTAGCGAGCGGCGACGACGACGGCGTGAAGGTGGCGCCACGACCATCGGCGTGCAGTTGAACACTGCCCGCAAAGGGGCCAGCGTCGTCCGAGAGGGTCAAACTGCCCAGGGCCAACGGCGAGGCGACCGTCTCCGAGAACCGGACCTCAAAGTCATCTCCCAGGCGGGCGCTGGAGGTTACCTCCGGCCCCTGGCAGTCCGCGACCACCTGGGCGAAAGCACTGGCGGAGAGGTTGCCGGCCCGATCGCTGGCGGTGACGCTGAGCACGTTGAGGCTTTCGGGTATCAGATCTAGAGTAAGGGTGAAACCACCCGTGGCGTCGGCGCGCACTTGCGCCGCGCCGGCACCGCCGGTGACCGCCACCACGGCGTCGGCTTCGGTCGTTCCGGAGAGGGCCAAGCCGGTGGCGCAGAGCGCCGTGGGCAGTGGATCCAACAGCGGTGCCGCTGGCGGCTGGGTGTCGCGGGTGGTGTACGTGAAGGTAGGGGGACTTACCAGCGGGTTGCCGGCGGGATCGGCAAGGGCCGCGGTCAAGACCAGCGCCAGTGAAGTGGCGGAGGGCAGGGGTGCATCGGGGGTCACGGTCCACACACCGCCGTCGCGCGACAGGGTCGAGGCGATCGCGACACCCCCGGCCTCGAGGCGCCAAGCAGCGGCGGCCGGCGGCGCCATCTCCTCGCTGAAAGTCAGGGTAAAGCGCGTTTGAACGGGGATGGCTAGCGCCCCGTCGGCCGGTGAGAGGGCGGTCAGTTCAGGGGCTACCGTGTCTCTAAAAATATAGCGAGTGTGGGCACCTTGGTTACCCTGGCTATCGGTAGCGCGGGCCACCAACCGGTTGCGCCCTTCGACCAAAGCAACAGCGGTAGCGGTGAACTGGCCCGCGGTCACCGTCGCCGGCTGACCGTTGACCGTCACGGTAACGCCCGCTTCGTCATCGACCGTGCCGGAGACGTCGACTTCGGTCACCGAGAGCTGGGCGCCCTCTGCCGGCAGTTCCAGGGCCACGGCGGGCGCGGTCGAGTCTCGGGTGACCGACACCGTCAGTTGTGAGACCGCGCCGAGCGAATCGAGCGCTCGTACGGTGAGGATATTCACCCCTTCGGCCAGCGCCACCGGCAACGACCAACCACCGTTGGATAGCT
>QIHU01000587.1 GCA_003231035.1 Acidobacteriota bacterium | reverse complement strand
GGCTCGATCAGTGCCAAGAGTTCGAGCACGGCTAGCCGCTGCCTCTCGCCGGCCGCGAACGGCAGTGACCCATCGCGAGCCACAAACTCCACGTAGTAGCCCCGTTGTAGGTAATCCACCGCCGTCGTCGCCGCTTCGCTGACCAGCCGTTCGAAGCGCTCGAGCTGCTCGTCGTCCTCAAGCTCGCCGACGCCGTTGTCAAACAGAATCGATAAGCGGCGACTCTCATCCGCTTGCCGCTCGGTGTAAATCATCTTGCCGGTGCGCGCTGTTTGCTTCCAGTGAATCCCCCGAGGATCATCGCCGGGTCGAAAGCGGCGCAAGCCGTGCAGATCCTGACCTCGGCCCCGGCGTCGCGTGGTTTCGTCGCCCAGATCGCCCTGGCTGGCCAGCCGCAACGAAGCGGCGGGGAACAGTTCCGGGAAGACCAGGAACCGCGTATCCACCCGATACCGAGCCCCCTTGCGAAAGAGGCCGAACGGGAACAAGCTCGAGAGGTGAATCGCCTCCAACCGGTGATGACCTCGACGAGGGCGGATCAACTCCACCGTCCCCAGGCTGGTGCCGCCGCGCGGCAAGTAGGGCAGCAACCACGGCTGGTCGGTGGGCGATACCGAGAAAAGTAGGAACCACCTCGACCAGAGCCGGCTGCGGTTGGTTAACTTGAATCGGAGGCTAAAGGGCTGATTGGCGAAAACCTCGGGCGGCGGCTCCAGCTCGGCCCTGAGTCCTCGCACATTCTGCCGCGAGACGAAGCCGGAAAGCACCAACGCCGCGAGCATGGCCGCCCACACCATGTATAGCGCGTTGTTGCCGGTGTTGGTGGCGGCAACAGCCACCACCAAGGTGATGAGCACGTACCACAGGCCAATCTTGGTGATCCGAATCCCTTCCGGGATTGCTCTACGCTGAATCTTCTTGGGCGCCCGTTTCACAGCGGAACGGCGACTGTGGAGACGACCTTTTCGATCGCTTGTCGAGCTTGATCCAGATCGCCAGACCCCCGCCGCAGCAAGACCCGATGGGCCAAGATCGGCGCTGCCAGCCGCTGCACATCGTCCGGCACCGCGAACTCCCGCCCCTCGCACAAGGCTAGAGCCTGGGTAGCCCGGTACAGCCCCTGCACCCCGCGCGGCGAAACGCCGAGAAGAAAATCGCCTCCCTCGCGGGTCGCCGTGGCCAGCGCCAACATGTAGTCGGCCAACTTCTCCGCGATCAAGACCTGACGAACTTCCCCTTGTAGAGCGATCAGCTCCTCCCGCGCGAGCACTGGACGCAAGCCGTCCAGGGTCTCCTCGACCCCGCCGGAGAGCAATAGCTGGCGCTCGTCGGCGGGCGGTGGATACCCCACCTTCAACGACATCAGGAAGCGATCGAGCTGCGATTCGGGCAACGGGTAAGTGCCGTGGTGCTCCAGGGGATTCTGCGTCGCCAGCACCACGAAGGGCCGAGGCAAAGCGTAGCGTTTCCGGTCCACCGAGACCCGTCGTTCACTCATCGCTTCGAGCAGTGCCGACTGGGTTTTGGGCGTGGCGCGGTTGATCTCATCGGCGAGAACGATGTTGGCGAAGAGCGGACCGGGAACGAACTCAAAGCGCTCCTCGCCTTGGCGATAGACCGAGACGCCGATGACGTCGGAGGGCAACAGGTCGCTGGTGAACTGAATGCGTTGAAAGGCCAGCCCCAGGGAGCGAGCCAGAGCCTGCGCCAGCGTCGTCTTGCCGACTCCCGGCACGTCTTCGATCAGCAAGTGGCCTTCGGCTAGGAGGGCGATGACCGCCAAGCGGATCACCTTCGCCTTTCCACGCACCACGGTGGCCACCTGAGCCTCGAGACGGCCGATTTGTTGGGTGGCAGGCGAAGCGAACGAGGCAGCCGCGGTAGTCATGGTCATGATGATGTCTTGTACGGCGCTCATGCCTCTTAGGTTGAGGCTACCGTCGAAGTGGAGTGAGTTGGTGTCCCGGCGGGAGTACCGAGCAGGCGAGATCGCGGCGCGAAGATGAAGCTAGAACTCCGCGTAGTCACCGCGCTCGGCGGACGGCACGGAGGTTTTGACTTCCGCGTGAAAACCGTCTCCTTCTTCATAGTCGACCTCTTCCAAGACGTAGCTGACCTGCTCGCTCATGCCGTGGGCCAGATTGGGCAGCTCGAGGAAAACTTTCCAACCGTTCTTGGCCGTTCCCGAGGGGTCGATTTGGCTGACGTCGACAGTAATCCCGGGAAGACTCTCCGAGCCGGTGTTCTGAACCAGGATATCGAGCAAGATGTCTCGGGACACTTCCACCGGTGCCGGCTCCATGACCTCATCATCGCCCCCGTTACCCTCGTCGCTAGCGACAGCCTCTTCACCGCCACCGCCATCGGCCGACATCTCGTCCCCCCCCGGCTCCACCATCGTGTCGGCGGCCGGTTCCTCCAGGACCACAAAGTTGGTCAGCTCGGCGGAGTAGCGACCGCGCATCGCTTCAACCTTTTCATCTGGACTCTTCTCGGCACAAGCGAGCAAAAGGAACGAAAAACCAGCGGTGACGAGCAGCGCAACAGGCGCGACTGGCACCTCCAAGAGGCGGAACGATCGGCGCATCGGAGTCTCCTCAAGTCTGAAAGGGTGGGACCTAGGAAAACAAATTATAGCGGACGATCGACCAGATGGCGGAGACCCCGTCCTTCCAGCCGATTTTCTTACCCTCGGCGTAGGTGCGCCCACGGTAAGAGATCGGAACTTCAAAAATCCGCGCCTCCGTCTTGGCCACCTTCGCGGTCAATTCAGGCTCGATGCCGAAGCGATCGGACTTGAGGTCCAAGCCGTCGAGAATCTCCTTGCGAAAGACCTTGTAGCAAGTCTCCATGTCCGACAAGTTGAGGTCGGTGAACATGTTGGAGAGCATGGTCAAGAAGCGATTGCCCAGGTAGTGCCAGTAGAACAGCACCCGGTGCGGTCCACCGAGAAAGCGCGATCCGTACACCACGTCGGCCTCTCCCTCGATGATCGGCTGCAACAGCACCGGGTAATCGCGCGGGTCGTACTCCAAGTCGGCGTCCTGAATCAGCACCCAATCCCCGGTCGCGGTCGCGAAGCCGGTGCGCACCGCGGCCCCCTTGCCTCGGTTCTCAGGATGCTCCGCATAGAGGAAAGGCGGCGAGCCTTCGTCGTGCAAACGCCGCAGCAGCTCGCGGGTACCATCCGCCGAACCATCGTCCACCACCACCATCTCCAACTCCACCCCAGCCGGTAACGGCGCCGCCTGTACCCGCTCCAAGAGCTGGGCGACGGTGCTCACTTCGTTGTAGACCGGAATGACGACCGATAGCTTTGGCATGGCGGCGGGAGTTTACCGCAAGATGGATCCGCCACTCGCCTCAATTCACCGTCTCGTCGCGCAAGCTCGCGTGGATCGCGATAGCCCTTGCCGTCGTCCTCTCCACCCTCGGCTCTCCCCCGGAGACGCAAGCCTATGAGTTGGATGCACTCCTTGCCTCCCCATTCGCCAGCGAACTCACGGCGGCTTCGGGAGCCGACGTCCTCGCTTGGGTAGTCAGCGAGCGCGGAGTTCGCAATCCGTGGAGCGCCGCCGGGCCTGACTACGAGCCCACCCAAGTCACCGCGTATGTGCTCGATGACGGCCAAGACTTGAGCGGCCTCACCCTCAGCCCGGACGGGGCGATCATCTATTACGTTCGAGGAGGCGGTCCGAATTCGGCAGGCGCCCCCGAAGTGTCAGATGGGATGAAGAGCGCTGCAAGGCCCCCCAAAAACGTCATCCTCTATACTCGGGCTCGTCTCAACCTACAATCGGCCGGGGCCTCCAGGAAGTTGGCTAGATTCTCGCGATCCGCCGTCGGTTTCGCAACGCCGGCTCCTCTAAGCTTTGGCCTAGCTACCGGTCCACACCCTACACGGGGCGTGATCCGGTGATGGAGGGGTCCGGCATGCATCCGAATTCGTCATTGCGATTCTCGTTCCAAGCCCTACTAGCGCTCTTTCTCTGCGCGAGCGCCGCGAGCGCGCAGACCCAGCTCACCGGTAAGACCGACAGCGGCGCGTACTACAACATTCAAGTCCCCGCAGGCTGGGAGGCGGCTGATGGCCTGGTGATCTGGAACCATGGCTTCGACCTCAGCCCGGTTGAGCCGGAGCCGGACCTCGGTCCGCTGGCCGACGTGCAGCTCAATGAGGGCTATGCCGTGGCGGCCTCAAGCTATAGCCTCTCCGGCTGGGCGGTGTTCCAGACAATCGAGGACAACCAGCAGATGGTCAAGGTTTTCGAAGCAGCCTTCGACACCCCGGATCAGGTCTTCGTCTACGGCGCTTCCCTCGGAGGGTTGGTGACCGCGCAGGCGATCGAAAACGGAAATTTGGGAAATGTGGTTGGCGCGATGCCGATCTGTGGTGCGCTGGCCGGAAGCCGGCTATGGGATGGAGGGGTCGACTTGCGGTTGATCTACGACGTGGTCTGCTCGGACGTTCCAGGGGCCGCGATTCAAGGCGGCGCCGCGGGGTTGCCCTTTCCTCCCGACCCTAGTTTCGATCAAAACGCCATGATCACGGCGGTCAACACCTGCACTGGAGTGGCGCAACCGCCAGCGACGCGCACCACCGAGCAACAGGCTAATTTGAACCGGATACTCGAGGTCACTCAGTTACCCGAGAACTTCCTGCTCACGGTGATGGGTTTCACCACCTTCGGGCTTGCCGACCTGACCTACGATCCGGCAAAGCTGGGTGGTGGGATGGGGGTAGACAATAGCCACGTGGACTACGGGGACGCGCAAATCGACGCCACTATCGAGCGGGTAACGGCTGATCCCACGGTGCGCCGCCATTTTCTGGACAACTACACGCCGAGCGGGCAGGTGGGGCAGGTCAAGATCGTCTCTCTCCACACCGACAAGGATGGCTTGGTTCTAGTTGAGAACGAGAGCGAGTATGCATCGATTGTCCCGGCGGACAACCTGACGGTGGGGATCGTGGTGGAGGATGTGCCGAGCCACTGCGGTTTCACTGATGCAGAGGTCGTAGCCAGTTGGGAGACGCTGCGGGGTTGGGTTGCCGGATTGCCACAGCCAAGCCCGGCTGACATGCAGGCCACTTGCCTCGGCATCGAGGCCGGCGGTCTGGCGACGGGTCCGTGCCGAATCGATCCCGGTTTCGTGATCCCCGATCTCGATGGCCGGGTGCGCAAGCGCGAGACTTGCGTTGCGGGCCCCACCACCCATTGCCTCAACGATGGGCGCTTTCGGGTGGAGGTCGACTGGATGGACTTCAAAGGCAGAACCGGAGCAGGTCAAACGACCTTCGCCACCGGCGATAGCGGCGCATTCTGGTTCTTCGACCCGGACAACATCGAACTGACCATCAAGGCCCTCGACGGCCGCCAGTTCAACCAGCGCTTCTGGGTCTTCTACGGCTCCTTGACCAACGTCAACTTTGAACTGACGGTGACCGACACCGAGAGTGGGCTGCAAAAGGTCTACACGAATCCGCTAGGGACATTCGCCAGCGTCGGAGACACTAGCGCCTTCTAGCGCCACCGAGGCTCGGGCTACCGCGCCCGTAGAGGATTGGCCCGTGCAGGACTTCCGCACGGGCCAATCCGTGCCACAACTCCCGAAGAACCGCAGCCTCCGAGGTGCCCATGACCTCGGAATGCCGCGCGAAAAATCCGCTTCTTGTAGAGTATGGAAAGCCTAGCGAGATGAGGGAAGATGTTCACGCGATGTCCCTTCTAACCCAGACGGTAGGCTGCACGGAAAAGGAGGTGGTGATGTCCAATCGCAGTTCAGCCAGCACGGAGAATGGCCACGGAGAGTCAACACTCTACCGATCGCTAATGATCAACGTCCTCGGTTATCACGACAAGGAGGAGGAGGCCTGGGTTGCACTCGGTCTTGAGATGGATATCCGGGGGTATGGGTCGAGTTTCGAAGAGGCCGCTGAAGATCTCGGAGAGCTGGTCATCATGCAGATCGGTTTCGCCCAGGCGAAGAACCAGCCTGAGCTTCTATTGCATCCAGCCGAGCCCGTGTGGTGGCAGCTTTTTGAGCAGATGAGACAGGCGCGCTTCTCCGACATGGCAAGAGGACGGTCCACCGGCTCATTGGGCCACCATGCGGAATACGAAATCGCGGGAATGCCCCTACCCTCCCCGCAGGCCATCGCCCAACGGCGGGCGCAGTTTGACCGATTGAATGGCTAGCCGGCTGGCTCCCCTTAAATACCGCGACCTCGTGAAGAGGCTTAGGAAGCACGACCCGAGATTCGAGGTCTGGGAGAACCGAGCGAAAGGTAGCGAGAGGATGCTCTACCACCCCGACATCGGTGGCAGACCCCAGTCCTTCCCGCTGAAGTGCCACGGGGACAGCACCGAGATTCGCATCGGCATGCTCAGAGCCATCATGCGCCGCTTTCAGCTACCTCGGGATGTGATGACCTCCTAACCCGGATCATTCAAACCCCGGAGGGGCAGGCACACAGTAGGACCGGGGCCTATTCCCACCCGGAGTGC
>QIHU01000030.1 GCA_003231035.1 Acidobacteriota bacterium | reverse complement strand
CCAGGGCGCCGTCGCCGGAGATCGCCATCTTGGCGCCCAGCGGTCGCGGAGCCGAGCCCCACACCTTGACCACCGTGGCGATCGCCACCGGAGTGCCGGCGGCGCGCCATCGCTCGACGCTGGCGAGAATTTCACGCACGGCCAACCTCGCGATCCCGAGAAGTGTTCATGAGCAAAGTCTACCCCTTTCCTTGGGACTGCCGGGTTGCGTTCAGCCTGGTCAGATGGTCTGCCAACTCTTCCAGACTGGCCAGGTTGTGAACCGGCAGGAAATCGTCCACGTGGGGCAGGGCGGCGGCCATGCCGCGGGTGAGCGGTTGGTAGCCCGGTTGACCGAGCAGTGGGTTGAGCCAGATGAGCCGCTCGCAGGAGCGCTGGAGGCGGGCGATCTCGCGTTCGAGCAGGGCGGTGTCGCCGCGGTCCCAGCCGTCGCTGATCAGCAGGACGACGGCCCCTTGACCTAGGACGCGGCGGCCCCAGTCATAGTTGAAGCGGTGCAGTGCTTCGCCGATGCGGGTGCCGCCTCCCCAATCGACGACCATCGCGGCGGCCTGGCTGAGTGCGCTGTCGACATCACGCAGGGCCAGCGGCCGGGTCAAACAGGTCAGCCGGGTGCCGAAGGCGAAGGCTTGGTAGCGCCTCACCGAGTTGCCCACCGCGTAGAGGAATTGGAGCAGGATCCGCGAGTAGCTCTCCATCGAACCGCTGACGTCGCAGAGTACAACCAGCGGCCGTGGCTTCGTCTTGCGTCGCTTCCAGGCCAACTGGGCGGTCTCGCCGCCGTGGCGCAGGCTGGCGCGCAGGGTGCGGCGAAAGTCGAAGATGCGGCCACGGCTGGCGCGCTGGTGGCGGCGGGTGCGGCGGCGGTCGACGTCAAAGGGGAAGTGGCGCAGAAGATCCCGTAACTGGAGCGCCTCCTCGGCGGTCAGCTCGGCGAAGTCCTTGTGGCGCAGGAGTTCGCGCTGGCTGAAGGTGAAGCGGGGCTCGATCACCGGTGGCTCCGCCTCGCTGGTGGGGTCGCCGCCCGTCGGCGCGGCGAGGGGAGCGATCTTGCGTTGCTCAACCTGGGTGGAGCGTTGTGCTAGCTGGCCGAGGTCGAGGCCGGAGCCGGCGCGGTGCTGGGGGTGAAAGAAGAGGTCGAAGGCGCGGTCGAACAAGGGCTGTTGCTCCCGCCGGCCGAGGTAGACCGCTCGTGCCGCCGCCTTGATGTCGCGCCGCTGGTCGAGGTTCAAGTGGGCGAAGGCGCGGGTGAGGGTGGCGCTCTGTTCGCCGCTGGTGGGGATCCCCAGCTGCCGCAACAGTCTGGCGAAATGCACCAGGTTGTTGAACAAGTGACCACCCGGGCGGACGGCCGTCACCTGGATGGGTGCCTCCATCAAGCTGAGCTTGCCTCGGCGAGGGCCCGTTCCACAGTGCCACCGCGGACTTGTTCGATGTCGTCTTGGTACTTGAGCAGCAGCCCCAGGGTGGCCTCGACCGCCTCCGGGGTCAGCGTCTGTTGGTCCAGAACGAGGAGGCCAGCCGCCCAGTCGAGGGTCTCGGCGACGCCTGGCCGTTTGTACAGCTCTTCGCCGCGTAGTGTTTGGACGAAGCGCACCAGTTGGCGGCTCAACGCCTCGCCCGCCCCTGGCACCTTGGCGCGCACGATGGCCAGCTCGCGCTCGAAGTCGGGATAGTCGACCCAGCGGTAGAGGCAGCGGCGGCGCAGCGCATCGTGGAGGTCGCGGGTACGGTTTGAGGTGATGACCACGGTGGGCGGCGTGGTTGCTTTGAGGGTGCCCAACTCCGGCACCGTCACCTGGAAGTCGGAGAGCACTTCGAGCAGGAATGCTTCGAACTCTTCGTCGGCGCGGTCGAGTTCGTCGATCAAGAGGATCGGTGGCCCGCCGCCCGAGTGAACCGCGGGGTCGATCGCTTCGAGCAGGGGGCGGCGCAGGAGGAACTCCGGGCTATAGATCTGGCTGCGCAGTGCTTCCATGCCGCCCTCCGCTGGTGCGGTCGTGCCGCTCGCCTCCAGCAGGCGGATGTGGAGGAGTTGGCGAGCGTAGTCCCACTCGTAGACGGCCGAGGCCAGGTCGAGCCCTTCGTAGCATTGCAGCCGGATCAGCGGTCGGTCGAGGCTAGCGGCCAGCGCCTTGGCCACCTCGGTCTTGCCGACCCCTGCCTCGCCTTCGAGGAGGAGGGGACGGTCGAGCTGGAGGGCGAGGAAAATCGAGGTCGCCAGGCCGCGCTCGGCGAGGTAGCCCGCCCCGCCCAGGGCAGCCTGGAGCGCTTCGATGGAAGTGGGTGGGGCCGGCGGAGAAGGCTCCTTCGTCGGCCCGAGACTATCTCTCACCCGCGGGCTCGATCCCGCGCCAACTTGAGCGCTCGCTTGCCTTGGACCTTGGCCAGGTGAAGCCGGTACTCGCCGGAGGCATAAACATCTCCCAACGGGTCATCGGCCGTGAGGTGGCCGTCCACCGCCGCGTCGATAGCGTCGTCGTCCAGCGAGCTGCCCACCAGGGCGCCCGCCACCGCGCGGGCATTGAGGGCGGAGTCGGTGATGCCGTTGAAGCACAGCGCCGCCGCCGCGCAAGTACCGTCCTCTCGCACGGTGACCGCCGCCGCCGCGCCGCAGACGGCGTAGCCCGAGGCGGGGTGCTCCACTTTGAGGTAGGCCGAACCAGTGCCGATCGTCTGGGCGGGAACCGAGAGGTGGGTGATGACCTCTTTCTCACCCAACGCGGTGGTCAACAGACCGACGAAGAAGTCGCTGGCGACCACCTCGCGGCTGCCGTCGGCGGTGAGCAGATGGATCGTGGCGTCGCAGGCGACGAGCGGTGCCGGCAGATCGGAGGCTGGGTCGGCGTGGGCAATGTTGCCGCCGATCGTCCCCTTGTTGCGCACTTGGGGGTCGGCGACCGTAGCGGCTGCCTCGGCGATCAGCGGGCATTCCTGGCGCAGCAACTCGGAGGCGGCGAGATCGGCGTGGCAGGTGAGAGCACCGATGCGGATCGACCCATCGTCACGCGAGATCCCCGACAGCTCGGCGATGCGGCCAATGTCGATCACGGCCGGCGGCTGGGCCAGCCGTAGCTTCATCATCGGAATCAGGCTGTGGCCACCGGCCAACAGTTTGGCGTCGTCGTGGGCGGCCAACAATTCGAGCGCCTGCTGCACGCTGGCGGCGCGGTGGTAGGTGAACTTGGCGGGAAACATCAGCTCCTCCCTTCCTGGCTGCTGTCCTGGATGGCTCGCCAGACCTTTTCCGGGGTCAGTGGCATGTCGAGGTGGCGGACACCGAGGTGCGACAGAGCATCGACCACCGCGTTGGTCACCGCCGCCGGTGAGGCGATGCTGCCAGCCTCGCCGATCCCCTTGACCCCCAGCGGGTTGTGCGGGCAAGGGGTGACGGTGCGGTCGAGTTCAAGGTGGGGAAGGTTGTGCGCCCGGGGAATGGCGTAGTCGAGCAAGGTTCCGGTCAACAACTGACCGTGCTCGTCGTAGACGCATTCCTCCCATAGCGCCTGGCCGATGCCCTGCACCACGCCGCCGTGGATCTGACCGTCGACGATCATCGGATTGATCACATTGCCGCAGTCGTCGACCGCCAGATAGCGGGCGATCTCGACCTTGCCGGTCTCGGGATCGATCTCGACCACGCAAATGTGGGTGCCGAAGGGGTAGACGAAGTTCGAGGGGTCGTAGAAAGTGGTGAACTCCAGACCGGGCTCGATCCCTTCCGGCAGGTTGTGGGCCAGATAGGCTTGGAGGACCACGTCGCCCCAGCCCGTCTGGCTGTCCGGCACGCCGCGCACCGAGAAGTTGTTGTCCTCGAAGACCACGTCCTCCTCGGCCGCCTCGAGCAGATGGGCGGCGATCTTGCGCCCCTTCTCGATCACCTTGTCGAGCCCCTCGGCCAGGGCGCTGCCACCGACGGCGGCGCTGCGGCTACCGTAGGTGCCCATGCCGAACTGGACCTGGTCGGTGTCGCCGTGGACCACCTCGACCTGATCCATGTCGATCCCCAGCTTCTCGGCGACGATCTGCGCGAAGGTCGTCTCGTGGCCCTGACCTTGGGTCGATGAACCGGTAAAGACGGTGACGCTACCGGTGGGGTGGACGCGCACTGTGGAGCTTTCCCACAGGCCGGCCTGGGCACCCAGCGAGCCGACCACCGCCGAGGGGGCCAGGCCGCAGGCTTCGATGTAGCTCGCCAAGCCGATGCCGAGTAGCTTACCGCCTCCATTTCGGCGCTCCGCCTGTTGGCGTCGCAGGTCGGCGTAACCAATCTTGTCGAGCGCCAAATCGAGGGCCGGCTCGTAGTTGCCGCTGTCGTAAGCCAGGGCGACCTGCGTTTGGTAGGGGAAGTTGTCCGGCGCCACGAAGTTACGGCGGCGGAACTCGGCCGGATCGAGGCCGCACTCGCGGGCCCCCAAGTCGACCAACCGCTCGACCAGGAAGGTCGCCTCGGGCCGGCCGGCACCGCGGTAGGCGTCGACCGGAGCGGTGGTGGTGAAGGTGCCGTAAACGTGAATGTGGATCGCCGGAATGTCGTATTGACCGGAGAGGAGGGTGCCGTAGAGGTAGGTCGGCACGGCGGGGGCGAAGGTCGAGATGTAGGCCCCCATCGCCGCCCAAGTGGTGGCGCGCAGGCCGAGAATTTTGCCTTCGTCGTCCATCGCCAGCTCAGCGATGCTGACGTGGTCGCGGCCGTGAGCGTCGGTCAAGTTGGTCTCGGACCGGGTCGCCGTCCACTTGACCGGCCGGTGGAGCTGCATCGAACAGAAACTGACGATCGCCTCGTCGGCGTAGTGGTGGATCTTGCTCCCGAAGCCGCCGCCGACCTCGGGAGCGATGATGCGCATCTTGTGCTCGGGTAGGCCGACCGAGGCCAGCGACATCAGCAGGCGGTGAACGTGCGGGTTCTGCGAGGTCAGTCTTAGGGTGAGCTTGCCCGAACTCTCGTCGAAATCGGCCAGCGCGGCGCGCGGCTCAATGGCGTGAGGAATCAACCGGTTATTGCGCAACCGTAGCTCGACCTTGCGGGGGGCGTGGTCAAAGGCCTCCGCCGCTTTGGCTTCGTCACCGAGCTCCCAGTCGAACGAAATATTGTTCGGCGCCTCCTCGAAGATCTGGACGGCCCCTTCCTGGGTGGCCTCTCGCGGGTCGGTCACCGCCGGCAGCGGCTCGTAGTCGACTTCCACGAGCTCCATCGCGTCCGCGGCGATGTAGCGGTCCTCGGCGACGACCACCGCGACGGCGGCACCGGAGAAGCGGACGAACTCTTTGGCCAGGATCGGGTGCTCCGGCGTTTTGATGTCGGGGAGCAGCCAGGCGGTCGGGATGGTGCCCGGAATACCCGAGGCCTCGACATCCTTGGCGGTGTAGACGGCGACCACCCCGGGCAGCGCCGCGGCGGCGCGGGTGTCGATACCCACCACCTTGGCGTGGGCGTAGGGGCTGCGCACGATTCCGGCGACGGCCATGTTAGGCAGGGTGAAGTCGTCGGTGTACTTGCCGCTCCCGGTGATCAGGGCCGGGTCTTCACGGCGGCGAATCGAGCTGCCCAGGACGCCGCTCACTGGGCACCCCCTTGCGCCGCGTGAGCAATCGCCTTGACGATGTTCTGGTAACCGGTGCAGCGGCACAAGTTGCCCTTGAGCGACTGGCGGATCTCCGCTTCGCTAGGGCTTGGATTCTCTTTGAGCAGTGCGCCCGCCGCCATGATCATGCCGGGGGTGCAGTAGCCGCACTGGAGGCCATGGCATTCCCAGAAGGCTTCCTGGACGGGGTGGAAGGTGTCGCCCTGTTTCATCCCCTCGATGGTGGTCACCGAGCAACCGTCCGCCTGCACCGCCAGTTGGGTACAGGACTTGACCGCCTTGCCGTCCATCCACACCGTACAGGCGCCGCAGAGGCTGGTTTCGCAGCCGACGTTGGTGCCGGTCAGCCGCAACTCGTCGCGCAAGAAGTGGACGAGAAGCTGTCTAGCCTCCACTTCTCTCTCATGGCTTTTGCCGTTGACCTCGACCCGGATTTGATGCCTCATTCGTGGAGCCTCCTTGTCCTTGCCCAAAGTCAGCAAGGCGCCGGGTGCCGCACCGGACCACATGGTGGCTGAAACGCCCGAGCCCTAACTGATCGCTTGGTACGACTTATACCATCTTTGCTTTCGGGGGGGTGGGAGGGCTGGTAAGCTGCGGTTTCTTCAACCGATGAATCGCCGCTGTGGACACTCTTGTTCTGGCGGTGAAATTGCACCGCAGAGATGGAGTTGCTGACTCAGGATGAAACCAGCACCTTTCGAATACCACGCTCCCAAGACGTTGCCCGAGGCCTTGAGCTTGCTGACCGAGCATGGCGACGAGGCTAAGATTCTCGCCGGGGGGCAAAGCTTGATCCCGGTGCTGAATTTTCGCCTCGCTCGGCCGGAGGTGCTGGTCGACCTCAACAAGATCGAAGAGTTGGCTTGGATCCGGGAAGCGGCGGGCGGCGCGGTTTCGATCGGCGGCATGACGCGCCAGCGGCGGTTGGAGCGCGAT
>QIHU01000478.1 GCA_003231035.1 Acidobacteriota bacterium | reverse complement strand
CTGATCGGCATAGAGGGCACCGACTTCGGTGACGCCCCGGACAGCTTCGGCACCACCACCGGCAGCGGCGGCGCCAGCCACCTGGTCGACCCGATTGACCCGCTGTTCCTTGGCGCCTGCATCGACACCGAGGCCGACGGCCAGCCCTCGGCCGCCGCCGATGGCGATGATGGCAGCGTGGGAACGACCACCATCGGCCCCTGCGCCGACGACGAAGAGGGCGTGATCTTCGACACCATGGTGATCGCCTGCCAGATGGCGCAGGTGACCGTCACCAGCAACCAGGCGGCGATGCTCGACGGCTGGATCAACTTCAACGGCAACACCGCCTTTGACGCCACCGACCAGATCTTCACCGCCCAACCGCTCGCCGCCGGAGCCAACACCCTGACCTTCGCCGTCCCCTGCGACGCCGCCGCCGGCACGCAAGTCGCCCGCTTCCGGCTGAGTTCGGTCGGCGGCCTCGGCGCCACCGGTGGCCCGGCGCTCGACGGTGAGGTCGAGGACTACGCGGTGCTGGTCAAGGGCAACGACTGGGGTGACGCTCCGGCCACCTACCCGACCCTGATGGCCGACGGTGGCGCCCTGCACGGGGTCGATCCGACCAACCCATTCCACCTCGGCGCCTGCGTCGACACGGAAGCGGACGGCCAACCCAGCGCGCTGGCCGATGGCGACGACAACGGCGCCGGCAGCGGCACCGTGGGCACTTGCGCCACGGTCAACGACGACGAAGACGGCGTCGCGTTCACCACCATGGTGATCGCCTGCCAGAACGCCAGCATGACGATCACCGCCAATATCGCCGGCACCCTCGACGGCTGGATCGACTTCAACCGGGACGGCGACTGGGCCGACGCCGGGGAGCGCATCTTCGCCGGCAACGCCCTGGCCGCCGGCAGCAACAGCCGGACCATCGCCGTTCCTTGTAACGCGGTTGCCGGTACCAGCTTCGCCCGCTTCCGCCTCAGTTCCAGCGGTATCGCCACTCCCGGCGGACCGGTGATGGACGGTGAAGTGGAGGACTACGCTGTACTGCTCAAGGGTTCCGACTACGGCGACGCGCCGGACAGCTACGGCACCCTGGTCGGAAGCGGCGGACCGCTGCACGGCGTCGATACGACCTCCAGCCTCTTCCTCGGCGTCTGCGCCGATACGGAACTCAACGGCCAAGTCTCGGCTACCGCCAACGGCGATGACCTCGCCGCCGGGGCCAACGTCGCTGGAGCTTGCGCCGGGGGTGACGACGAGGACGGGGTGATCTTCGCCACCATGTTGATCGCCTGCCAGAACGCCGACATCAGCGTAGTGGCCGGCGCCGCCGGGGTGCTCGACGGCTGGATCGACTTCGACCGTGACGGCTCCTTCGCCGTCGCCGAACGGGTCTTCGCCGGCCAGGCGGTCGCCGCCGGGCTCAACGCGCTGACCGTCGCCGTCCCCTGCTCGGCTTCGGCCGGCCAGAGCTTCTCCCGTTTCCGCCTCAGCTCGACCGGCGTCGCCGGCCCGGGCGGCGCGGCGATGGACGGTGAAATCGAAGACCACACGGTACTGCTCAAGGGCACCGACTTCGGCGATGCTCCCGACAGCTACCAGACCACTTTCGCCTCCGGCGGACCCAACCACGGGGTCGACGCGGCCCTGGGCCTCTTCTTCGGCACCTGTGTCGACACCGAGGCCGACGCCTCCACCCCGCTCGACGCCTCGGGCGACGATGCGACGGTGGGTGCGACCACGGTGGGCACCTGCGCCGCCAACGACGACGAAGACGGCATCGTCTTCGACACCCCCTTGGTGGCCTGCCGCGCGGCGCGGATCACCGTCACCGCCAGCGTCGCGGGACTGATGGACGCTTGGATCGACTTCGACGGCGATGGTTCTTTCGCCACCGCGGGCGACCAGGTGTTCGCCAGCCAGGCGCTCGGTGCCGGCACCACGACACTCACCTTCGCCGTACCCTGTACGGCGAGCGAGGGCAACACCTTCGCTCGCTTCCGCCTGAGCACGGCGGGCGGCCTGGGCCACGCCGGACCTGCCATGGACGGTGAAGTCGAGGACTACCTGCTGCTCGCCGAAGGCTCGGACTTCGGCGATGCCCCGGACAGCTACCTCACCACCTTCGCCAGCGGCGGCCCGTCGCACGGCGTGGACCCCGCGGCCACCCTCTTCCTCGGTAGCTGTGTCGACACCGAAGACGATGCGGGAGCACCGCTCGACGCCACCGGCGACGACAGCTCGGCCGGCGATCAAACGGTCGGCACCTGCGCCGCCGCCAACGACGACGAAGACGGCGTCGCCTTCACCACCATGCTCTTCACCTGCCAGCAGGCGTCGCTCACCGTCACCGCCGGTGCCGCCGGTCGACTCGACGGCTGGATCGACTTCGACGGCGATGGCACCTTCAACGGTCTTACCGATCAAGTTTTCGCCAGCCAAGCCCTGGTCGCCGGGGCCAACGTTCTGACCCTCGATGTGCCCTGCGCGGCCAGCGTCGGTCAGACCTTCGCCCGCTTCCGCTTCAGCTCGGTCGGTGGTCTGGCCCCGGCCGGTCCGACGCTCGACGGTGAGGTCGAAGACTACGCAGTCGAGGTCAAGGCGGTCGACTTCGGCGACGCGCCGGACAGCTACGGCACCACCTTCGCCGCCGGTGGCCCTCACCACGGCCTGCTACCAGGCTTCCAGCTCGGCGCCATGATCGACGGCGAGAGCGACGGCCAACCCAACGTCACCGCCAGCGGCGACGGCGCTGACGAAGACGGGGTGACCTTCGCGGGCGGCATGGCCATGGCCAGCGCCTGCGCCACCACCGACCTGACCGTCGCCTTGACCAACACGGCCGGTGTCACCACTCCCCTCCTCGACGCCTGGGTCGACTACGACGGCGACGGCGCCTTCACCGATCCGCGCGACCGGATCGCGACATCGCTGCCGCTGACCGGCGCCGCGACCACGGTGACCTTCACCGTGCCTTGCGACGCCCCTTCGGTCGACTCCTACGCCCGCTTCCGTCTCACTTCCACCGGCGTCGCAACACCGGGAGGCCCGGCAATGGACGGTGAGGTCGAGGACTACACCTTCACCCTCAAAGGGCTCGACTTCGGTGACGCGGCGGTCGGCTACCCGACGCTCCTCGCCGACGACGGCGCCCGCCATTCCGTCCTACCGACGAACAACCCAACTCTAGGCGCCCTCACCGACACCGAGCCGGACGGTCAACCCAGCCCGGCGCACAACGGCGACGACGTCAACGGCACGCCCGACGATGAGGACGGCGTTTCCTTCACCAGTGTCCTGGTACCCGGCACCATCGGCACCGTCAACGTCACCACCGGAGCCACCGGCGGTGCGGTTTCGGTGTGGGTCGACTTCAACCAAAACGGTAGCTGGGCCGACGCTGGCGAACAAGTCGCCACCGACGTGGCCTTCGCCGCCGCCACCACCACGGTGCTCTCCTTCCCGGTGCCGGTCGGTTCGCCGCAAGGCTCGGCCTGCGCCCGGGTTCGCCTCAGCTCGCAGACTGGACTGCTACCCACCGGGGCGGCACCCGACGGCGAAGTCGAGGATCATCTGGCGGCGGTCGGGGTCGAGGATCCCATCGTCGGCCTGGCCAAACAGCTGGTCGACGTGGTGAACGAAGGCGGCGGCTTCTTCCTCGTCACCTTCGACCTCAACGTACAGAACCTCGGCAACGTGGCTCTCTCCGACGTCAACATGACGGTCGATCTGGCCTCGGTCTTCTCGATCGCCCAGAGCTTCGAGGTCAGCGGAGTGATGAGCCTTGACCTAGCGGTCAACGGCTCCTTCGACGGCGACACCGACACCAGCCTCCTCGACCCGGGCAACACCCTCGGGGTTGGCGAGATGGGGTTGGTCACGCTAGAGGTTCGTATCGAACCCGGCACCGAGTCCGGCCCCTACGTGTGCACCAGTACGGCGGTCGGCACCAGCCCGGGCGCGGTCATCGTCAGCGACACTTCGCAAGACGGCGGCGACCCGGATCCCGACGGCAACGGCGACCCCGGCAACAACAGCGACCCGACGCTGCTCGAATTCCCGCTCAGCCCGGCGGAGATTCCGACCCTGGGCACCTTCGGGTTCCTGCTCTTGATGCTGCTGCTGGCTGGGGCGGCGGTGCGCTCGCTGCGCCGTCGTCATACCGCCTGACAACTCGGCTAACTCTTAGCCACAACCAACAGCGAAGCGGGGGACCGGCAACAGTCCCCCGCCTTTGTTTTGCCAGCGCTCTTGTCGCGCCCACATCCAGGGTCACTTCACGATATTCTCGCGCCTCCACCACCCGAGGCCGGAGGAATTCCCGTGAGCAGTTCACCAGCGAACCCCAAAGAAGAAGAGACCAGCACGCCGCGCGATTTCATTCGCACAATGATCGATAGCGACCTGGCGAGCGGCCAGCACGGAGGCCGCGTCGCCACCCGTTTTCCTCCCGAGCCCAACGGCTACCTGCATATCGGTCACGCCAAGTCGATCTGCCTCAACTTCGGCCTCGCCGAAGAGTTCGGCGGCACCTGCAACCTGCGCTTCGACGACACCAACCCGGAAACCGAAGACCCGGAGTACGCGCGGTCGATCCAAGACGACATCCGTTGGCTCGGGTTTGAATGGGACAGCCTGCACTACACCTCCGACTACTTCGACCAGCTCTACACATGGGCGCTTGAGCTGATCGAAAAGGGCAAGGCTTACGTCGACTCCTTGAACGAAGAAGAAATCCGTGCCCACCGCGGCACGGTGACCGAGGCGGGCCGCAACAGCCCCTACCGCGACCGTTCGGTGGAGGAAAACCTCGATCTCTTCGCCCGCATGAAGGCCGGCGAGTTCGCCGACGGCGCCCACGTTCTGCGCGCCAAGATCGACATGGCGGCGGCCAACATGAAGATGCGCGACCCGCTCCTCTACCGCATCCGCCACGCCCACCACTACCGTACCGGCGACCGCTGGTGTCTCTACCCGATGTATGACTTCGCCCACGGCCAGTCGGATGCGATCGAGCGCATCACCCATTCGCTGTGCACCCTGGAGTTCGAGAACAACCGCGAACTCTACGACTGGCTGACCGCGGCGATCGGCATCGAAGACCCGCCCCACCAAACCGAATTCGCTCGCCTCAACATCAGCTACACCGTGCTGAGTAAGCGCAAGATGCTGGAATTGGTCGAAGGCGGCCACGTCGACGGCTGGGACGATCCGCGCATGGCCACCCTGAGCGGCCTGCGCCGCCGCGGCTACACCCCCAGCTCCATTCGCGCCTTCTGCGACCGCATCGGCATGGCCAAGGCCAACAGCGTGGTCGACGTCGCTCAGCTCGAACACGCCATCCGCGACGACCTCAACACCGAGGCACCCCGCGTCCTGGCCGTCTTGCGACCGCTCAAGGTGGTGATCGAAAACTACCCCGAAGGCCAGAACGAAGAACTCGACGCTCCCTACTGGCCGCACGACGTACCCAAGGAGGGTTCGCGAGCGTTGCCCTTCTCCAGAGAGCTGTGGATCGACCGCGACGACTTCAGCCTAGAGCCGCCCCAAGGCTTCTTCCGCCTCGCCCCAGGCCGCGAGGTACGGCTGCGCTACGCCTACTTCATCCGCTGCGAACGGGTCATCCAAGACGAGACCAGCGGCGAGGTTACAGAGCTGCGCTGCACCTACGATCCCGCCACTCGCGGTGGCAAGGCCCCCGATGGCCGCAAGGTCAAAGGAACGATCCACTGGCTCTCGGCCGCCCACGCCCTACCCGCCGAGGTGCGCCTCTATGACCGGCTCTTCTCCGAGGAAAATCCCAGCCCGGCCAAGAGTGGCCCGGATTTCAAGCAGTTCTTGAATCCCGACTCCCTAGAGGTGATCGAACGGGCCTGGATCGAGCCGAGCCTGGCCAGCGCCGAGCCAGGAAGCCGCTTCCAGTTCGAGCGGCTGGGATACTTCTACCTCGACTCGGCCGCTGCGCGAGGAGACAAGAAGGTCTTCAACCGCACCGTCACCCTGCGCGACTCGTGGGCAAAGAAGCGGCCGCGGGCCGCCAAACCAGCCCAGAGCAGACAGCCCAAGACGCAGCGCGGCACCCCGCCCAAGCCCAGCCAGCCGGCGACGCCGCCCACCGAGCGGCCACTCTCGCCAGAGCAAACCCTGGCCTTCGAGTACTACCGCGACGAATTTGAGATTCCCCCCAGCGACGCCCGCATGATCGCCGCCGAGCCCGTCTTGGACACCCTCCTGGTGCAGGCCGTCCAAGCCGGTGGCGTGCCCACCAGCGTCACCCGCTGGCTGGTCCACGAACTCCCGGCGAGCGCCCGTGAAGGAGGGATCGAAGCCCTCCCCTTCACCGGCGCCGAGATCGCCGAACTGGCCACCCTCCTCGACGAAGCGACCATCTCCGGCCCGGTCGCCAAAAAGCTCTTCACCGAACTCCTAGAAACCGGCGGCAGCCCCCGCCAGTGGGTCGAAGAACGCGGCCTGCAACAGATCACCGACAGCGCTGGATCGAAACGGTCCTCGCCAGCCACGGCGAACAAGTCACCACCTACCGCGACGGCAAGGAAAGCCTCCTCGGCTTCTTCGTCGGCAAAGTCATGGCCCAGAGCCGAGGGAAGGCGGATCCACAACAGGTGAGCGAGCTGCTGCGAGCCAAGCTTAGCGGCTAGTGGGCGCGTCTGCGAGAGGCATGGTTCCCCGCATTGCAAGCCAAGTAGCACTTTTGTGCCACCCTTCGTAAAGGAGGCCTCCAATGCAATAAATCGTCAAGACCAGGAAGGCCGGAGGCTCGGTGAGTGCGACGCTTCCCAAAGAGATGGCCGAGCGCTTCCACATCGCCGCCGGGGACAAGGTTTACGCCGTCGAGACCGACCTTGGAATTCTGATCACACCCTATGACCCGGACTTCGACGAAGCGATCTCCGTGTACCGTCGCGGAGCCAGAAAATACCGCAACGCTCTACGCGAGCTTTCTAAGTAAGCCCCTGAGTCGCAGTGCAAACTCCTCGCTGGCTCACCCGCGCCTGGGTGATAGCAATACACGACGACCAACTCCAGGAGCACGGCGGCCGGGCCGGGCTGCGCGACGACAATGTGCTGGAAGCAGCCCTGTCACGGCCGAAGAATCGATGGGCTTATGGCGCCTCACCAGACCTCGCCGAGCTTGCCGCCGCCTACGGCTTTGGCCTGGCGAGCGCACATGCGTTCAACGACGGCAACAAGCGAGCGGCATTCCTCGCCAACTACACCTTCCTTGGGCTCAACGGGCGCGAGTTGGAGGCTCCCGAGACCGAAGTGGTTCAGGTGATGCTCGACCTGGCAGCCGGAAAGATCGACGAGGGTGCATTCGCGGTTTGGATTCGGCGCCGGATCCGCTGAGAGGTTCCGTGGCCTTCGTCTTTCGCGCCCGCAGGAAGACTGTGGAAGCGAGCAGCTCGGCATCGGACTGCCGATGAAGCCAGCGATCCAAGGGGCGAACGAGGAGGGCTGATCCCAGAGCGGCCCTGTGGGCGAGTCGACCGAGAAAGCGTCCCGGTAGATAGGTGCGCAGATAGAACGCAAGGAGATCCGTCAGCGCGAAGGTCGGCCCGACACAAGCGCCGGAATCGACGATCTCAAGTCCCGTTCGCTCGAAGAGCCGATCGTGCCCAACCCGAGTGAAGTTCTGGAAATGGTTGGGGTAGGCGTGAAATCCCTGAAGAAATGGAGTCGCGGCAAAGACCTCGCCGCCCACCGCAAGAACACGATTCATTTCGGTGACCGCTCTCTCCGGGAACTCCAGATGCTCCAGAACTGCTTCGCATTGAATGGCATCGACGGACCCATCACTGTAAGGCAGGCAGTAGGCATCGCCAACCACGTCGACGTTGGGAAACCGGCCGACATTGACATTGACGAGTCGCGGATGAACTCGTTGCGGCCCTCCCCCCACGGCCAAACAGAGGGCGTTAGGAGACGGAGCCACAACAACTTCCTCAAAAGCAAGGAGAGATGCGGCGCTTCTGTAGTCTCCCTGTCTGCTCAAGAATTTGTCGATAAAGCTGTACCAGGGTTTCTTGGGTGACTCGTACTCTGTAACCATGGCCCCATCGGCTTCTGATGCGTACTCGTTCTCTCGCGAAGCATCCGGCAACAGATTTGGCACACCGAATCGGATGGGGTAGCGATGCCGCCCATCTGGAGTTACAAGATGCTCATCTTGTACTACCAGACTGGAGTGAGATACGGGACAGACTAAGGCTCCACGCTCAACCTGACTGGCGATAGAGGGGCGTTGAAGGGTTTCGGATTCGCTGTTCGCTTCGTTTACCATCTCTGACTTCTTGCGCTCTTCAGCTAGTTGGGCGCCAGCTCCTTAGCCCCTTTCTCAGCTTGATATCGACAGGAACCGACAAGTCGACTCGTGGGCAACAAAGAGGTCATTCCTCACCCCTGGCCAGACACACTCTCCGCGGAGGCCCAGCCCGGCAAGCACTCGCCGTGCCTTGTTCTTGACTCGGGTCGGTAGATGAGTTCGGTGACGTATGAGCCTGATACGAAGCCTAGCCGAACAATAACGCAAGTGTCAAGCGAGAATTAAAATACAAATTCTCGACCACTATGCCGCCTACTGTACCGTGGGGTCCATTCGGTAGACACCG
>QIHU01000549.1 GCA_003231035.1 Acidobacteriota bacterium | reverse complement strand
GAGTAGTTGCCGACGCCTAAATTTCTGGGGAGGCTCTCAAGCCGCCCCGATGTGCCTTTTTGGAGGACTCCCTTGAAGCACCTCTCTGCCTGCTTGGCATTGTTCTTTCTCTGCCTGACGATTCCCTTCCTGGCGACGCCAGCCGCCGCGGCGAAGCTGGACTACTTCCTGTCGGGGGAGGCGGACTACGATCCGGCGATTCCAACGCCGAGCGAAGTCCTCGGCCAGGAGGTGGGGCAATGGCACCTGCGTCATGACCAACTGATCCGCTACCTGGAGGTCCTCAGCGAGAGCTCGGATCGATTGACCCTCGAGGTGCAAGGGATGACGCACGAGGGGCGACGGCAAGTGCTAGTGACGGCGACCTCGCTGGCCAACCATGCGCGACTCGAGGCGATCCGCCAGGCCCATGTCGCCTTGAGCGATCCAGCAGGGAAGGCTCCCAGCGACGCGGCCATCGCCGCGATGCCAGCGGTCGTCCTGCTGGGCTACAGCATTCACGGCAACGAGGCCAGCGGTGCCAATGCCTCGGTGCTGATCGCCTACCATCTGGCGGCGGCGCGGGGCCCGCGGGTGGAGGCGATGCTCAGCGATCTGGTGGTCTTGATCGACCCGGCGCTCAACCCCGACGGCATCGGTCGATTCGCGCAGTGGGCCAACGGCCATCGAGGTGTGGTTCCGGTTGCCGATCGGGAGAGTCGCGAACACACCGAGGGGTGGCCCAACGGGCGGACCAACCACTACTGGTTCGATCTCAATCGCGACTGGCTCCTGCTGCAACACCCGGAGAGCCGCAACCGGGTGGCCACCTTTCACCGCTGGAAACCCAATGTACTGGGCGATTTTCACGAGATGGGTAGTGACAGTACCTACTTTTTTCAGCCTGGCGTCCTCAGTCGGAAGAATCCGCTCACCCCGCTCAAGAATGTGGAACTGACTGTCGCCATCGCTCAGTTTCACGCCGCCACTTTCGATGAAGCGGGTCAGCTCTACTACTCCGAAGAGACCTTCGACGATTTCTATCCCGGTAAGGGGTCGACTTACCCGGACCTCAACGGCAGTGTCGGTATCCTCTTCGAGCAGGCCAGCGTACGGGGCCACCGGATGGAGACGGTGCACGGCAGGCGCGACTTCAAGGAGGCGGTGCGCAACCAGCTACGGACCTCGTTGTCGACCCTGGCCGGCGCCCAGGCGCATCGCCGCGAGCTGCTGCGCTACCAGAACGATTTCTACCGAGGCACGGCCGCGCTAGCGGCCAAGGATCCCGTGCGCGGGTTCGTTTTCGCCTTTCCCCATGACCCGGTCCTCGCCTTCCGTGCCCTCGACCTGTTGCGGTCCCACCAGATCGAGGTGCACGCTCTGGCCAAGGAGGTGCGCCTCGGCGAGGGGGAGTTTCTCTTCAAACCGGGCGAAGCCTATGTGGTGCCGATGGCGCAGCCGCAGTACCGGTTGGCCCGCAGCCTGTTCGAACGGCGGACCGAGTTTGAAGATTCGACTTTCTACGACGTCTCGACCTGGACCTTACCGTTGGCCTTTGGAGGACGGAATGCTGAGCTGGGCAAGGCGGACTTCTCCAGAGAGCTGCTCGGCGAAGCGATCGGCCAAGCGGTGTTGCCGCCAGGAGCGGTCTCTGACGCCAGCGAAGGCGCGGTCTACGCCTACCTGATCGATCCCCGGGGCTTGCTGGTAGCCCGGTCGTTGGGGAGCTTGCTGGCCGAAGGTCACCGGGTTTCCGTTTCCACCCGACCGCTGACCGCCGAAGTTGCCGGAGGACGACGCCGTTTTCCGGTCGGGACCTTGGTCATCCCCGCGACCTCGGGGTGCGCGGCGTTGCGCGGGCAACTGGAACAGCTGGCTCAGCGCGACGGGATCGAGGTTTTCGCTACCCACACCGGAAGGACCCCCGAGGGTGGCGATCTGGGGAGCCCCTCGGTGATCCCCTTGACCCTGCCGCGTCCCCTCCTCGTCGTCGGCCGCGGGATGTCGGTGAGCGAGGCGGGGGAGCTGTGGTACCTCCTGGACCACCACTACGGCCTCGAAGTTTCGCTCGTCGAGCGCGATCGGCTGGTGGATGTCGACCTCAGCGCTTACACCCACCTGTTGATGGTCAGCGGTGAGTATGACGAAGTGGACGAAGAGCTGGTCACCACCCTGCGTCGCTGGGTGCGCGCCGGTGGCATCCTGGTGGCCACGCGCGGCGCCACCCGGTTCGCTCGCGAACAGATCGTTTTGGATCCGTCCGAGCACGAGGAGGCCCATGGAGTTTCGATGGACGACCCCCAGCAGGCGAGCCCCGAGGACGATCTTGGGCAGGAGGGCGTACTTCCCTTGGCCAGGTATGCCGACTACGACAGCGAGCGGGCCAAGCAGCTGGTCAGTGGGGCGATCGTGGAGGCCCAGTTGGATCTGACCCACCCCTTGGCTTTTGGTTTTCAAGCATCGCCCATCGCCCTCTTTCGCACCCGCTCACTGCCGATGGAGGGGAGCGAGAACCCGTATGAAATCGTCGCCCGCTACACCGAGGAGCCCCGTCTTTCGGGCTACATCTCGCCACGCAACCGGGCACGGCTCGCCGGCTCCGTGGCGATCACGGCGGTTCGAGTGGAAGAGGGGACAGTGGTGCGTCTGGCCGACAATCCGTTCTTCCGCTCCTTTTGGTATGGCTCCAGCCGCTTCGTGCTCAATGCCCTCTTCTATGGCCCAATCCTCGAGCAAACCCTGCCTCCCAAGCGTTGGTAGGCAGCGGTCAAGAAGAAATGCGTCGTCAGACTGACCCTAGATTTGGAGCCATTCTCGCGGGCAACGTCCGCGCTCCGCGGGCGCTGAGTTCGGCGGTCGACGGGCTCGTCCAGTGTGAGGCGGAGCGCGCGGTGGTGGCCTTGGGTAAGGAGCGCGGCTTCGAGGTCGTCGCTGTCTACGGCCACGCGGCCTGCCAAGGTCAGTTGCAGGTGGGCGAGCCGGCGGCGGAGGTGCTGGCGGTGAGTCTTCGGGGGGCGCCGGTCGACGAAAGGAAGTAGTGAATCCGTGCGGCCCCCGCGCGTGTCTTTTGAGCCGCTGGTCGTTACTCGATGTAGCCCAGCGCTCTGAGACCGGCGCGGGTCTCCTCGTCGATCTCAGTCTGTGGCGGAGCGCTGAGGTTCTCGGCGGTGCTGAGTTTGGCGCGCAACTGCGAGCGTAGATAGCCGCCCAGGACGGGGTTTCGCGCGAAGAGGTCGTGCTGCTCAAGCGGGTCGGCGCGCAGATCGAAGAGCTCGGTTCGGTGGCCGAAACTGTGGGTGATGGGCTCGCTGAGGTGCCAGTCGCCTTGCACCAGGCTGGCACCGGTGCGGCCGGCGTAGCGCAGGAACGAGAAGGCGCGGCGCCGGTCGGCCAGCAGTGGTTCGCCCTCTGCTTGTGGCGGCGGTGGCGCCAGCAGATCTCTGCCCGGCAAATCGACCGAGGGTTCGAGGCCGGCGGCGGTGAGGAGGGTGGGCAAGAGATCGAGGTGCTGCGCGGTGGAGGCTGTGCGGCTGCCGGGTCGGCTCTCTCCGGGTGGCTTGATGAGCAATGGGATTTGCAGAGTCTCGCGGTAGAGGTCCCAGCCATGGCCGAACACGCCGTGCTCACGGAAGGCCTCGCCGTGGTCCGAGAGGAAGACGATCAGCGTCTCTCGATAGAGGTCGCGCTGGCGTAGGGCGTGAAGTAGGCGGCCGAACTGGCGGTCGTTGGCGGCGATCTCGCCGTCGTAGAGGTCGCTGAGATTCTGGACCTCTTCGCGCCTCGGGGTACGGCCCTTGGCGGCGAGGCGGCGGATGGAGCGCACCGAGCCGAACTTGGCCGGCACGTTGGGGGCGAGTCGTTGGCGTTCCAGTTGCGGTGGTGCGTAGGGAGCGTGCGGATCGATGGTGTGCAGGTAGAGAAAGAAGGGAGCCCGGTCCTCTTCCTGGAGGTAATTGTCCAACCATTGCACTGCCTTGCGGTGGACATGGTTCGAGCGATTGGGGAAGTTGGGCAGATAGACGAACTGGTCGAAGCCGCGGGCGAATCCGGCCTCGGGGCTGATGTAGGCGTTAGTGGTCACCGCCGAGGTTCGATAGCCGGAATCCTGAAGCAGCTCGGGCAGGGTCTCCAGAGTGGCGGCGAAGCCATCCTCGGGACTGTCGATGCCGTGTGCTCGGGGCCAGATGCCGGCGAAGATCGAAGCGACTGAGGCTTTGGTCCACGAGGATTGGGCGAAGGCACGCTCGAAGACGATGGCCTCCTTGGCGAAGGCGTCGAGGTGAGGCGAGGTGGGGCGGGCGTAGCCATAACAGCCGAGCCGGTCGGCGCGCAGGGTATCGACCAGGTAGACGAGGAGATTCGGACGGCGCTCCATTGGCTCAGGCGGCGCCCCGGTCTCGGCAATTGGGGCCTCGGTACTCTCTGTCGGCCTTAGCGGAGCCTGAATCGCGGCTCCGTCGATCACGGCGAGCGTTCCACCGAGGGTTTGGAGGCGCAAGCGGACGAGACTGGCGGTTCGAATCCCAAGGTCGAAACTGCCAGGGGCTGTGCTCGACGGTATCCGGGCTACTTCGATGGCTGGGCTACCGCGCGGTTTCAGTTCTACCCGCAATTCACCGCCTCCGCGTACAGCGAGTCGGTCGAAGGTTAGCTGGGCTCCGGCCGGAAGGTTGAGAAAGTAATCGAGATGGGTCGCCGTCGGCAGGGCCAGCCTGCGCCCTTCGGCGCGTGGCCTTTGGCTGGGTGGTGGCGTCGCCTCGCCGAGCGACTCCAGCCGCAACCAGTCCCAGGCGACGGCGAGGTGGCGGGCGTCGGGCGATCGGGTCCAGCGGTAGCTCAGCTCGAAGCGATTGACCCCTGGCTGCTGCGCTTCGATCGGCAGCACAATCGAAATCGGGTTCCAGCCAGCCGCGAGTTCGATCTCGCTGCCGAGGGTTTGGGAGTTGAGTCGCACGGTCACCGCTTGCGGCGGCGCGTCGTCGACTGGGAGCGGTAGCAGGTTCAAGCGCACGCGCAGGGGCCTCGGCCGCGCGATGAACAGCTCGACCGCGGAGATTGGCCGATCCGACCACGCAAAGGTGGCGCCGTCGGGCGTGCTCTCGTTCCACGAGAAGCCCTCGATCAGCAGGTGCTCGGAAGCTCCAGAACCGAAATCGATCTCTTGGGGCTCGCCGCGAATTTCGGCTCCGGCAAGCTCGGCGGCCAGGTCATGGATCTCCACCCTCCGTGGCCCGCTCTCACCACAGCTGACTAGCAAGAGCGCCACCACGAGGGTGCGGGGCACGAATTTCGGCAACGGAATTGGAAAGGTGGTCACGATCAAGGTTCGCTCAGTAGTGGGTTAGCCAGCTCTACGGTAACTCAGGATCGAGCCTCCCGCCAGCGTAGTTTTGGAGGAGGTACGGCGCAACACCCCGCGACTCAGCCACCGCGCGGTCTCGCCTCCTCCCGTGGGGTCGAGTGATGTAGAATCCGCTGTCTCTTGCAATTCTTGTCGTCTTGACCTGCCGCCGCCGTTGGCGTCGACTCTCGAATCTGCCTGCGAGGAATTCTCATGTCTTCTTTCTCCGTTCTCCGTGCTTCTCTGACGCGCATCTGCGGCTTATCCTTCCTCGCACTGTCGTTCGCGAGCCAGGCCGCGGCGATCGACGACCACCTGCTGCTCAGTGAGGCGGTGGTCACCCCGACTTCGGGTGAGTTCTTGGAGATCACCAACCCGACGGCCAGCGCCGTGGCGCTTGACAACTACTATCTGTCGGACGACGAGGACTACGCCCTCTTGCCCGGTGCTTCGGGCTCCGGGCCGGCGCCGAACATCGGTAGCTCGGACTTCATCGTGCAGTTCCCGGCCGGAGCCTCGATTCCGGCGGGTGGGGTAGTGACCATCGCTTTCGACGCCGCGGGCTTCTTCACCGCCTACGCCGTGGTGGCGGATTTCGAGATTCATGGCACCGACGCCGGAGTTCCCGACATGATCGCCACCGACCTCGGCGCCTCCGCCGGGTTGACCAACTCGGGCGAGAACGCCGTCCTTTTCTTTTGGGACGGTGCTAGTGACCTGGTGTCGGACGTCGACATGGTCAATATCGGTACCCCCTCGTCGACCAACGACATCGGCGACAAGACCGGCGTTTCGGTGGATGGGCCGGACGGCGACACCACCGCCTCGACCTACGGCGCCGACGCCTTCACCATGCCGCAGCAGGGCGGCGATCCGGGGTTCGGCTTTTCGACCAAGCGCATCGCGATGGAGAGCGGTTTCGAAGCGGCGGGCCCCAACGGGTTGACCGGCGACGATGAGACCAGCGAAGACATTTCGATGACCTGGGATAGCATTTTTACCGCCCCCAGTCCCGGCACCACCGGCACGGTGGTGGTGCCGCCGCCGATCGTCATCAACGAGGTCGACGCCGATACCGTCGGCACGGACGCCCTCGAGTTCATCGAACTCTACGACGGCGGCGTGGGCAACACCCCGCTCGACGGGCTGGTGCTGGTCACCTACAACGGCTCGGACGACCTCTCCTAGAGACCAGCGCCATCGACCTCGACGGGCTGAGCACCGACGCGTCCGGCTACTTCGTCCTGGGCAACAGCGGCGTTGCCGGGGTGGATCTGATTTTCAATGACAACTCGTTGCAAAACGGCGCCGATGCCGTGGCCCTCTTGCTGGGCGATGGCGCCGACTTTCCCAACGACACGCCGATCACCACCACCGATCTGCTCGACGCGATGGTCTATGACACCAGCGACGGTGACGATGCCGCATTGCTGGTGCTGCTCAACGCCGCCGAACCCCAGCTGAACGAAGACGGCAACGGGAACAAAGACACCGAATCGAACCAGCGTTGCCCCAACGGTTTCGGCGGTGGCAGAAATACCTCCGCCTACGTGCAGGCAGCGCCCAGCCCCGGCGCCGACAACACCTGCCCGGGCCCCTCGACCAATATCTTGATCAACGAGGTGGATGCCGACCAGACCGGCACCGACTCGGCCGAGTCTTTACGACGGCGGTGTGGGCAATACCTCGCTCGACGGCCTGGTCTTGGTCACCTACAACGGCTCGGACGATCAGTCCTACAACCTGGGCGGCCAGGGCAACGCCATCGATCTCGACGGTTTCTCGACCGACGCCAACGGCTTCTTCGTCCTCGGCAACAGCGGCGTGCCCAACGTCTCGATCACCTTCTCGGGCAACAGCCTGCAAAACGGCGCCGACGCGGTGGCGCTCTACACCGGCAACGGCACCGACTTTCCCAACGACACCCCGCTGACCACCGCCAATCTGCTCGACGCGGTGGTCTACGACACCAACGACGGTGACGATGCCGTGCTGTTGACCCTGCTGCTAGGCGGCGGTCAGTTGAACGAAGACGGCGCCGGCAACAAGGACATCGAGTCCAACCAGCGGTGCACCGACGGCACCGGTGGGCCGCGCGACACCTCCACCTACATCACCTTCCAACCGACGCCGGGCAGCGCCAACTGCGTCACCCCACCCGCCTCGTTCGTGCTGATCAACGAGGTCGACGCCGACCAGACGGGGACCGACGCCGGTGAGTTCATCGAGCTGTTCGACGGCGGCGTTGGCAATACGCCGCTCGATGGCCTGGTGCTGGTGGTTTACAACGGCTCGGACGACCAGTCCTACAACCTGGGCGGGCAGAGCAACGCGATCGATCTAGACGGCTTCTCGACCGACGCCAACGGTTTCTTCGTGCTCGGCAATTCGGGAGTGGCCAGCGTATCGATCACCTTCTCGGGTAACACTCTGCAAAACGGCGCCGACGCCGTGGCCCTCTACGTGGGCGACGGGACCGACTTTCCCAACGACACGCCGTTGACCACCATGGGGCTGCTAGACGCGGTGGTCTATGACACCAACGACGGCGACGATGCCGGCCTGCTGGCGCTGCTCAACGCTGGCGAGCCGCAGGTCAACGAGGACGGCGGCGGTGCCAAAGACACCGAGTCGAACTCGCGTTGCCCCAACGGTACCGGTGGGGCGCTCAATACCTCCGGGTACGAGCAAACCACCCCCACCCCAGGCGGTACCAACCTGTGCATCTCGGCGACGTTGGAGATTTTCGAGATCCAGGGCAACGGCCTGGCCTCGCCCTCCGTCGGCCTGCAAGTGGAGACCCTCGACAACGTGGTCACCGCGGTGGCGCCGGACGGCTTCTTCATCCAAACGCCGGACGCGCGCGCCGACGCCGACATCGACACCTCCAACGGCATCTTCGTCTTCACCAACACGGCGCCGGCCGTGGTGGTGGGCGATCAGGTGGACGTGATCGGTTTGGTCGATGAGTTCTTCGACTTCACCGAGCTGACCGGCTCGCCGATCATTGTCGTCGACCCCGGTGGAGTTCCCATTCCAGAAGCCGCCTTCGCGGACATGAGCCGGGGCGAGGTCGAAGGAGTCATGAGCCGACTGGGATTGCGCCGCGCGGCGGCGCCGGCCATCTAC
>QIHU01000469.1 GCA_003231035.1 Acidobacteriota bacterium | reverse complement strand
GCGCGCCGGATCGCGATCGCTCTCGGCTGGGCCAAGACTTACGACGCCGAGTACGTCGCTCTCGCGCAGCTTACCGGCCTGCCACTGCTGACACTGGATCAACGACTGGCGAGACGCGTCGGGGACCTTATCCAGGTTCAGATGCCCTGATCGGCTCACCGGCAGTCTGGCAATGTAGCCGGTGCTTGGTCCTAACTTAGCGCCTAGCTATGTGACTGATCCTCGGTTTCGGGCCAACCTCCAAGAAATCAAGGGCCAGGCCAAGCCTTACCAGATTCGCCAGTTGCTGCGCCTGGTCGAACGATACAATCTGAGCCTGGAGGACAGCCGATGACCGACTATCACATCAACATCTTCTACAGCGATGAGGACGGCGGATACATCGCCGACATACCGGACCTTGAGGCCTGCGCTGCCTTTGGAGAGACACCAGGGCAGGCTCTTTCGGAGGTTGAGTAGGCGAAGTCGGCCTGGTTGGCGGCGGCCCGAGAAACCGGGAAGCCAATCCCCACGCCGCGGTATCGCCCAGCGATCTATCAAATATCAGGCTAGGTCGCGCGGCCAAGCGACCGCCTATCCGAAAGTCGTCCACACCCGAATCGCCAGACATCCGCCCGGGAACGCTAGCTACCCTTCAGAGACTAGAAGCACCCGCTCTTCGCCTCGGTATCCGCTCGGCACCAGGCGCCGAATGGCCGAGTCGAGCGTCGCCAAGCGGCCGTCGTGGCGCAGGGCGAGCGCCAATAGCTGCCCATCGGTCACCTGGCGGTAGCCCACGAGTTGATCGCGATTGAACAAATCAGGGTGGGTGATTTCCACATCGTCCGCCCAGAACTCGTGGCCATGGCTCAGAGTCAGGATCTCTAGCAACGCCAGAGTCTCCCTCGGAGTCTTCGCCTCGAGGATCGCACGGGGGTTCGAAGAGACTCGCACGAAGCCTCCTTGTGTCATCGAGCAGGTCGCCCAGCCGTCCGAAGAGCGCCGTTCAAACCAACCACGCGCAACTTCATGGTGTACATGATTCGGCCAAGCGAGCGCCACCAGCACGTTGACGTCGAGGAGCGAAACCACTACCCGTCGTCCAGCGCCCGCCGCACCGTCTCAAGGGTGATCGGTGGCGCCTCCGAGGACACGGAGAAGACCGGCAAACCGGCCGACTCCGCAATCTGAGAAGCCCGCGGCCGCAATCCTCTACGCGAGAGCTGGGTGATCACCTGTCCAACCGTCTGGCCCGAGTTCTCCGCCAAACTGCGAGCTGCACTCAACACGTCGTCGCCAATCGTCAGGGTCGTACGCATGGTCCAATCGTACTCGATGAGCATCACGATGACAAGATTCAGCGATGCACTGTCCACTCCTCAAAGTCAGTTCTCCGAGATGACTGGGCACCCCGGAAACAGCAGGCTCGCCGGCCCGGCTCACGCGCTACGCTCAACACCCTGCCCACCCCAAGACGCGAAGCGGCGAGGTCTCAGTGGCCCATCCCGGACAGCACCACCGAGAGTCGAGCAAAGCGAGACGCGAGGACGACAAAAACACTCCACCAAAGAGTCCGTCTCTCCCGCGCAGTGGCCTAAGGCTGCGGACACAAGCCAGGGGAGGGCACGGATCGGCTCGTGGAGGATCAGCGACCGTGCGTGTCTGAGCCGCCAGGCGAGTTGCGCGGGCGCCCGCAACGAGCCGACGCGTAGTGCAAACATCCTGCCCCGCAGCCGCCCGGCCACTGCGCGGGAGAGACGGACTCGAACCCACAGCGGGCAGCGACCATGGATCAACCCCTTACCACCACTCCAAATCAACTCATATGAGGATAGCGATACTCGGTCGGCGGCACGAAGGTCTCTTTGATCGACCGTTGTGAGGTCCAACGCAGCAGGTTGGCGGCCGATCCGGCCTTGTCGTTGGTGCCCGAAGCCCGCGACCCTCCGAAGGGCTGTTGCCCGACTACGGCGCCGCTAGGCTTGTCGTTGATGTAAAAGTTGCCAGCAGCGTGGCGCAGCTTGGCGGCGAGTTGGACAATCGCCTTGCGATCCTGAGCGAAGACGGCGCCGGTCAAGCCGTACGGCGAGGCCGTATCGCACAACTCCACCGCCTCTTCGATCGCCGAGTCCTCGTAGACATGGACGGTCAGAACCGGCGCGAAAATCTCCTCGCACATCAGCGTCGAGCGCGGATCTTCGGACAACACCACCGTGGGCTGCACAAAATAGCCCTTCGACTTGTCACCGTCGCCACCGGCGTAAATCTCCATCGCCGACGAGTCCTTGGCCTGCTGGATGTAGCCCATCGTCTTGTCGAACGACGACTCGTCGATCACCGCCGCCATAAAGTTCTTGAAGTCGAGCGGCGAACCCACCGCGATCGAATGCACCTGATCGCGCAAGGTCGACCCCATCTGGCTCCAGATCGACTTCGGAACGTAGACCCGAGAGGTCGCTGAACACTTCTGTCCCTGATACTCAAAGGCACCGCGCACCATGGCGGTGGTCAAGGCCGCCGGGTCGGCCGACGGATGGGCGAAGATGAAGTCCTTGCCTCCGGTCTCGCCGACGATACGCGGGTAGGAGCCGTAGCTGGCGATGTTCTCACCGATGGTGCGCCACATCCCTTGGAAGACGGCGGTCGAACCGGTGAAGTGGACACCGGCCAACTTGCGGTTGGCGATCACCGGATCGCCAACCTGGCGGCCGCTGCCGGGGAGGAAGTTGATCACTCCCGGCGGCATTCCGGCCTCCTCCAGAAGACGCATGGTGTAGTAGCCGGAGAGGACCGCCGTCGAGGCCGGTTTCCACAGCACCGTGTTGCCCATCAGCGCCGGGGCGGTTGGCAAATTGCCGGCGATCGAGGTGAAATTGAAGGGCGAAACGGCAAAGACGAAACCCTCCAGCGCCCGGTATTCGGCATAGTTCCAGATCCCCGGCGACGACTCCGGCTGGGTGGCGATCAGCTGGCTCATGAAGTAGGGGTTGAAGCGCCAGAAGTCGACCATCTCGGCGGCGGCGTCAATCTCAGCCTGGAAGCAACTCTTCGACTGGTTGAGCATGGTGGCGGCGTTGAGCGTCTGGCGCCACGGACCCGCCAGCAGGTCGGCCGCCTTCAAGAGAATCGCCGAACGCGCCTCCCAATCCATCTCGGACCACTCGTGCCAGGCCGCTTGCGAGGCGGCGACCGCCCGCTCGACCTCCTCGGCTCCCGCTTGGTGGTAGGTGGCCAGAACATGGCCGTGGTCGTGGGGACAGACGGCCGTCGCCGTGCGCCCGGTGCGCACTTCCTCGCCACCGATGATCAGCGGAATTTCGATCTGTTCCGCGAGCATCCCCTGCAATCGGTTCTGGAGCTCTGAGCGTTCAGGAGTGCCCGGACCGTAGGTCAGGTTGGGTTCATTGATCGGTGGCGGGATCTGAACAACTCCGTTGGGCATTGTAGAAGCTCCTTGGGTTCACGACGGCGGGAGGCAACGCCGAAAAACCGGCGATTCTAGGCCGGTCGTAATAAGGTCGAAATCGGATCGAAGTCGGATCGAAGTCAGGTCGAGCTGGGATCGCAATCAGGTCAAAGCGCCAGCTTCGCCAGCTTATCCGCGCACCGCCGCCAAAGCCAGAAACACAAAACCGGCGATCATGCCGAGACCACCGAGCGGCGTCACAGCTCCCAACCACCGGGGCCCACCGAGGGCGAGAATCGCCACTGTTACGCTGAATAGCAGGCTACCGAGGAGCAAGGATAACCCTGCCGCGCTGGCCAGCCGATGTGCCGATCCGGTCGCCGCCCAGCTCACCGCACAGAGGCCGAGGCCACCGTACATCAAGTAACGGGCAGCCGTTTCCCACAGGGCCAGCGAGCGGCCGTCGAGGCGAGCCGCCAGGCCATGGGCACCGAAGGCGCCAGCGCCCACTGACACGGCGCAGAGCATCGCACCGAGCGCCAACCAGCGGCCAGCCCCGGGAGGCAAACTCACCCTACCCCCTCAGTGAGTCGGACTGCGATCCAGCGACGCGACTGAAGCACGCGCCAAGAGATCACAGTTCCGCCAGCCGGCGCACGGAGGTCACTTGCTGGGCAGGCACAAGGACACGATCAAACGTCTTCCACACGCCAAACTTGGCAGCTCGCTCCAACCACTGCTGCTTGCCGCGATCGTTGTCACCCTCTTTGTGTACGGCGCCATCGAGGAGAACCACCCCTTCCGCGAGGACCGTGTCACAGCGGCCGACCCAGGTCTCCTCACCGTGGGTATCCACCACCACGGTAATGCCATGCAGCTCGCCCTTGTCTTGGTGAAAAGTGCCCACGGTCGTTCAGGAGACCGTGGCTGCGCAGTGTTGCTCGAAGGCTGAGATCAGATCGTCGGCAACCTGCATCGCATCACGCCCTTCAATGCGATGGCGGGGCAGAAACCAGGCCAACTCGCCCTCCTTGAAGAGAGCCATGGACGGACTGGAGGGCGGGACGTCAGCGAAGTAAGAGCGCGCCCGCGCGGTCGCCTCTAGATCTTGACCGGCAAAGACCGACACCACTCGATCGGGGCGCACCGAGCTCTCGAGAGCCTGGCGCAAACCGGGACGGGCCATTCCAGCGGCGCAGCCGCAGACCGAGTTGACGAACACCAGCGTGGTGCCATCCTTGTCGTCCATCAGTTGTTCGACATCTTCCGTGGTGCGCAGCTCTTGCACACCGATCGAGGTCAGTTCCTCGCGCATCGGCTTGACCATCAGTGGGCTATAAGGCATCGCTGCCTCCTTTTCAGTTTTGGGGATTCTGCGTTGGGAAGCAGAAGTCTCGGTGTGGCTAGTCCGAACTAGCTTTCAACTTCGCACAGTCTATGACACCTCGCACGGGTCGGCGATGGTTGGGTAGCTCTCTTCATCACTCCACCCGGTAGCCGCGCAGGATGGCGTCGCCGAGGTCGATCGCGTCGACCACCTCCAGCCCCCGCACCACTTGGCCGAAGACGGTGTAGTTACCGTCCAAGTGCGGGGTCGGAATGTGGGTGATGAAGAGCTGGCCGCCACCGGTGTCCTTGCCCGCCTTGGGCATGCCGACGGCGCCGCGCCCGTAGCGAGCCGGGTTGATTTCGTCGCGTACGGTGTAGCCGGGACCACCCCAGCCGTCGCCGCGCGGGTCACCGCCCTGGGCCACGAAGTTCGAGACCACGCGGTGGAAGATCAAGCCGTCGTAGTAGCCCTTCTCGACCAGGTCGAGAAAGTTGGCGACGTGGATCGGCGCCTCCTCGGCTAGACACTCGATCTCAATTTCGCCACGCAGAGTCTCCAGCACGACCCGGGGATTGCCGTCGAAGCGGCGGCCGAGAAAAGGGGAGGGCTGGGCCGCGCCCACCGCCGTCCTCACCGGCGCCTCCTCACCCCGCGCCACCAGCAGAGCCGCTGCCGCCGCGCGCACCGACGAGGCTCGATCCTGAGCCGCGATCCGACGCAGGAGGGCGGTCGAGCCGGTCCCGTCGTCCTCGGCCACCGCGGCGACCAGCGCCTCCCGGACCTCGATCCACTGCTCGCCGCCCGAAATTTCGTAGGCCAAGCGAAGCCAGCCGCTCTTTTGGGGGTGGTCGATTCGGGTGAGCGCATCGAGAGCCGAGCCTCGAATCGCCAGATCGCCGTCGATCAAGGCACGGGCGATGCGATCGGCACTGCCCGGGAGGTCACCCAGGGCCGCCACCGCCGACGCCCGCACTCGGCCGTCGGCGTGGTCGAGAGCAGCCTCGATCACTGGCCGGCCGGCTTCGATGTGGCCGGCGGCGGCCCAGCCCCGCGCCGCGCCGACGGCGGCCACGGCGTCCGTCCACCCTTCGCTACCGAGATAGCCTTGCAGCTCAGCCGCCCAAGGGGACCCCAGTTGGGTCGCCAAACCCTGGATCGCCGCCTGCCGCACCAGCGCCGAGTTATCCCTCGCCAAGCGCCGCAGAAGATCGACCTGAGAGACCGCGTCGCGCTCCTCCGGCAGTTTCGCCAGAGCACCGGCGAGGGCGGCGCGGACGTGCAGCGAGGAATCCTCAACGAGCAGGTCCGCCCTGGGCAAGATCCGTTCGTCGGTCGCAGCGAGGCGCCGTAGGGCCTCCACCGCCTCGGTGCGGACCCCGGAGTCCGTGTCCGTCAGCGCCGTTGCCAAGGCCGCGAGCACCTCGCTCGCCGCCGCTACCGGGTCCGCCGAACGGCCGAGCGAGCGCACTGCGAAGAGACGGGCTACTGGGTTTTCGTCCTCCACCAAGGGAACCAAGGCGGCCACGGCGCGCGCTTCGCCGAAACGCGAAAAGCCATAAGCGGCGCGCCAACGGACCTCTGGATCCTCGTCCCTCAATCGTTCGATCAGGGCGCTGGTCACCCGCTCGGGTAGCTCGCTCGGCAGGGGAGCGCCGTCGCGCCAGCTCTCCACGTAACGCAGCCTGAAGAGCGCCATCACCGCCGTCGAGCGCACCGCCGTGTCGGCCGCCGTCAGGTGTGGGTAGATCACCTCCGCCGCTCCCTGCGGCGCCAGCTTGCCGAGCGCCTCGATCGCCGCGCGCAACAGGGTCGGGGCCCCCTGGGTAGCCTCTTCGATGGCCTTTTCCACCGCGACGACGGCGGCGGGCGCGGGAGCTTGAGCCTTGACCAAACCCAACTGACCCAGGGCAAATAGTGCCTCCCGACCCAGCTCCTCGTCCTCGCCGGCCACCATCGCGGCGAGCGGAACCGCGAAAGAGGGATCTTGAATGCGGCCCATCGCCCGCATCGCGCGTAGCCTCTCGGCCCGGGTTCCCTCGTTCACCGCCCGCCTCAACAGGCCGTGCTCATCGAGGCGAAGATCTTCCGCGCGCTCAATGGGTGATAGATCGACCGGCGGACGGCCACAGCCGAAGGCCACCAGCTGCGCGAAGATGAGCACCGCCATGGCTGGGATTGCCCCTCGCCACCGAATCCGGGTCTGCCAACGATCCATGGACCTCTCCTCCTCGATAGATACCCGTACAGGCTTGACCGCCGCACGGGACACTGGAGTAGCCAGTATTTCCAATCCATCGTGGACCGGCAAGGAAAAACGGCATCTGCGCGGCAGTTTGGCTCACCGCGAAACCCGTTCCGCTCACCCTCGTAGGGAGAGCAGCCTATGCTTGACCAACCCCTGATTGATGGAAGCCATCACTTCGCAAAGGAATCACCATGAAACGCGCGATACCTCGTCTGTCCCTCACTTCCCTGCTCATGGCGACCGGCCTGGCCTTGAGCGGCCTCACCCTGATCGGTTGCGACAGCGTCGCCATCGCCGATGGCACCGACACGCCCAACAAGAGCTACGCCAGCGTCAACGGCAGCGTCCACGTTGGAGCCAATTCGACGATCCGCGACATCGACAACGTCAACGGCAGCGTCAGTGTCGAAAGCGGCGCCCAAACCGGCGATATCAACTCGGTCAACGGCAGCGTACAGATCGGCGACGGCGCCCTGGTGGGCAGCCTCGATGCGGTCAACGGCTCGATCACCATCGGCCGCGATGTTCGGATCGAAAACGACCTCGGCACGGTCAACGGCTCGCTGACGGTCGCCTCCGGCACCCGCATCGGCGGAACCGTTAGTTCGGTCAATGGGAGCCTCAGCCTCTCGGCGGTCAACATCGGCGGCGACATCGAGAACTTCAACGGCGGCATCGCGCTGCTCGACGGCTGCGTGGTCGAGGGGGATATCCGAGTCAAGAAGAAGGGATTCTCCATCGGTAAGGGCCACAAGCCGAAGATCGTCATCGGCGCCAACACCGAGATCCGCGGCGTGATGACCTTCGAACGGCCGGTGAAGCTCTTCGTCCACGAGAGCGCTACCGTCGGCGAGATCCGCGGCGCCGAGGCCAAGCGCTACTCCGGCAATTCGCCCGGCTAGCGCGCGCCGCGCGCGAGCGCGATTTCGCGAGCGCAGGCAACGCGCAACCTATCCCCTTCCCTTCTCGCATAGGACAGAACCTGACAGACAGCAACGGCTCACCCCCCTATCCTGTCTTCAGGGAGAACTGTGAATGCAGCCGCGAAAAATTCTCGTTGTCGACGACAGCAACATGCTCCACAAGATGTACGACCTGCTGCTC
>QIHU01000574.1 GCA_003231035.1 Acidobacteriota bacterium | reverse complement strand
GAGCCCTTGGATAGGGCGCTCATCGGCCTGTTGCAACAACTAGACAACGGTGGCGAAGGGTCGAAAATCTCGATCGCGAGCGAAGGGGGAGGCCAGTTTCGTTACGACTCCTTGCCCGGCGGCCGTTTTCACCTCACCGTCCAGCGCGATGGCTACCAGCCCACCGAACGGACGGTCCACGCGGCCGCGGGCACCACCGCCTCCGTGCAGATCGAACTGGAGCCGGCCAGCGGTCTCGAGGTGATCGCCAGTCTCACCTCGGGCACCACGCCACGCTACATCACCGTCTGGGGCAGCGATGGCGCCGGGCGCCGGTTCGCCGAGACCCGGGGTGGCTTCGCCCAAGGTACCCCTTTCTCGACCCTTCCGGCGGGGGAGTGGAACCTGTTGATCGGGGGGACTGGAGGGGCGATAGTCGAGACCCGTGTCACTGTGCCCAGCGAACCTCTACAGGTGGTGTTGCCAACCGCCGGGCGGTTGCAGGTGCGAGTACCGGCGTTGGTCGAGAGTGACACCGCCGCCGTGTTGACCATGGTGGCCGAGGGGGGGCAACCGTTTCGCCACCTGGCATGGGGTGGAGCGTTGGAGCAAAGCTGGCAACTCGCCGGCGGGCGGACGATTGTCGAAGGGGTGCCGGCCGGTCTGTGGACTCTGCGCGTGCAAGCCTCCGACGGTCGCACCTGGTCGGCCACCGCCGCTTCGACCGGTGGGCCGGACATTGAAGTGAACTTGGAGTAGAGGGGTACCCCGCGCCGGTCAGGGCTGGGCGAAGACTTTCACCGTCTTGCCGGTGGTGTTCAGCATTTCCAGCAGCCGGTCGTAGTCCGGGTGGTGCAGTTTGACCCAGGCGTTGGCTCGGTACCCGGAGTCGATCGGCCGGGTGGGGGTGCCGGGGGGTGGAAAGTGGGCTTGGGTGACCCACTTGCCGAAGGCTCGCTGCACCTGGTCGATGCCCTGATACCCGGCGATGCGGCCATCGCGGTCCGGTCGTAGGGCGACGATGCCGGTGGCGAACTGGCGGCTTGGGGAACTCTCCCCACGGCCGTGGACGATCGCCATGCCCCATTCGCGGTAGAGGTCGAAGTCGTTGGCCTCGCAGTAAAGGTCCCAACAAGACTGGCCGGTGGGCCGGCACCCGATCTCTGAAAACTTGAGCCCCTTGGGGCCGAAGAACCACTCCATGTGGGTGGCCGAGGTGTGGATGCCCAGGCTTTCGATGACCTTGCGGCCCATCGCCTTGAGTTCGTCGTAGCTCTCGGCGTTGACCCGGTTGGTGGTCACTACCTGCGGCGACAGATTTCGTTCACGCATCGCTTCCAGAACCGGCGGGTAGTAGTGCGAGATGAACTCGTGCACGATCTTGCCGCCCACGGTGATGGTGTCGTGGAACCCCTCGTGGCCCTCGATGAACTCTTCGATCGCCGTCGACTGGCCCTGGTGGAGGCCGCTGGCCTCAATCGCCGCCTCCAGTTGCGCTGGAGTGGCGGCGCGGTAGGCCCCGGCCGAACCGGCGGCACTGCGCGGCTTGAGGATCACCGGTAGGCCGACCTCACTGGCGAAGGCGCGGGCCTGCTGGGCGCTGTCCACCCCGGCCGACGCCGCGCAGGCCACTCCCGCGGCGCGCAGGGCCTCTTTCATCGTCGGCTTGTCGCGGCACAGGTAGGCGGTCTTGACCGAGGTGCCGGGGATGCCGCAAGCCTCCCGTACCTTGGCGGCCGGCATCACGTGGGCCTCGATGGTCGCCTCCAGCCGGTCGACCCACTCGCGAGCTTGGACCTTCTTGACCGCCGCTAGCAAGGCTCCCTCATCCACAACCGAGCCGACTTGCTCGTAGCCGTAGAGCACACTCTTGACGTTGTGCGGCAGGCTCTCGATGGGAACTTCGCCAATCCCGGTCACTCGGGCCCCGGCTTCGGCCAGGCCGCGGGCGAGTTCCTGTTGGTACGAGGGAAAACTGGGTTCGACGAAGAGAACGTGCATGGTTGAGACCTCCTCGAAGCGTTCGCCTACCGCTCGACCCAGTAGTTGGGTGCTTCCTTGGTGATGACCACATCGTGGGCGTGGCTTTCACGTAGGCCGGAGGGCGAAATGCGGACGAGTTCCGCTTCGGTACGCAGTTTTTCGATCGAAGAACAGCCGGCCAGCCCCATTCCCGAACGCAGTCCGCCGGTGAGCTGAGTGAGCATCTTGTGCACGCTGCCCTTGAAGGGGACCATGCCCTCGATTCCTTCGGGAACCAACTTGGACATGCCCTCGTTCTCGTTCTGAAAGTAGCGGTCGGCACTGCCGCGGGGCATGGCGCCCAGCGAGCCCATGCCGCGGTAGGCCTTGTAGGTGCGGCCTTGCGAGAGGATGGTTTCGCCGGGACTCTCTTCAGTGCCGGCGAAGAGCGAGCCGATCATCACCGCTTCGGCTCCGGCGCTCACCGCCTTGGTGATGTCCCCGGAGAACTTGATTCCGCCGTCGGCGATCACCGGAATTCCGGCCTCATTGGCCACTCGTGAGCAGTCGAGAACGGCGGTGAACTGCGGCAGGCCGGCGCCGGTGACGATCCGGGTGGTACAGATGCTGCCCGGGCCGATCCCCACCTTGACCGAGTCGACTCCGCGCTCGATCAGCGCCTGGGTGGCCGCCGCGGTAGCCACGTTACCGACCATCAGTTGGACATCCGGGAAGGCCTGGCGCAGGGTCTCGGTGGCGTCTAGAACACCACGACTATGCGCGTGCGACGAGTCCAAGACCAGCAGATCGACCTTGGCCTCGATGAGCGTTTTGGCTCGGTCCAGGTAGTCGCCGCTGGCGCCGACCGCGGCGGCGACGCGCAGCCGCCCCATTTCGTCCTTGCAGGCAGTGGGGAACTCGATCATCTTTTGAATGTCTTTGACGGTGATCAATCCGGTTAAGTTGCCGGCCGAGTCGACCACTAGGAGTTTTTCGATCCGGTGCTGATGGAGCAGCGCCTTGGCTTCGTCGAGAGTGGTCCCTTCCGGTACCGTGACCAGATTCTCGCGGGTCATCAACTCGCCGATAGTCTTCTTGAGGTCGGTCTCAAAGCGCAGGTCGCGGTTGGTCAAGATGCCGACCAAATGGCCGGATTCATCGGTGACCGGTAGGCCGGAGATCTTGTAGCGCTTCATTAAGGCGAGGGCTTCGTGGATCTGCTGATCCGGCCGCATGGTTACCGGATCGACGATCATTCCCGCTTCGCTGCGCTTGACCTTGTCCACCTCGCCCGCTTGCGACTCGACCGACATGTTCTTGTGCACCACGCCGATACCGCCAGCTTGTGCCACGGCGATCGCCAGGCGCGATTCGGTGACCGTGTCCATCGCCGCCGAGAGGATCGGCACATTGAGCTGGATCGAGCGGCTGAGCCGGGTCACCAGATCGACTTGGCTGGGATGCACCTCGGAAAGACCAGGTACGATCAAAACGTCGTCGAAAGTCAGAGCTAAGCGGGGCTCTTGCAGCTTCATCGAGCGAGATCTCCGAGAAGTGAGAGGAAGCGAAAAATGGGTGCCTAAGCAGAGGCGAGACTACCAGATCGAGGTGGATCCTCACCCATGGTGGACGGTGGACTCCGTGGCGCGAGGGTCGCGATTCAACGGCAACCGCCGGTTGATGCGCACCACGGCCAAGAAGGAGTGTAGCGCCAACCGGTCGAACCACGAAAGACGGGTGTGGCCGGCTAGGAAATGGACGATGTCGTAGCGTTCGGCGATGTGGTCGCTGGGTGGCTCACCCGCCGGTGGGGGCAAAGCCGATCCGTCATGGTCCTTGCCATGACTCATGGCGCTAGTTCTCGGCCGGCACCCCGGCGGCTGCCAAAGCGCGGAGTCGAGCTCGGTCCAGCTTGCCGCGTGGGGTGTAGGGAATCCGAGCGATCAGGCGCACGTCGCGGGCGAGAAGCCCTGGGGGCAATGTACTGGCATGGGGTGAGTGATCTCCCACCACGAAAGCGACCATCCGGTCCCCGCGCACCGGATCGTCCACGGCGACCACCGCCGCCTCGTCGATGCCGTCCACTTGGCGCAGCATCGTCTCCACGGCATCGATCGAAACCCTCCGCCCGCCAACTTTGAGCAGATCGGCGGTGCGCCCGGTGAGTCGCAAGCGGCCGCTCGCGGTCCACTCTCCCCGGTCGGCTAGGGTGACGGGGCGCCGCGCGCGCGGGTCGCCACCAAGGTAGGCAAGAAAGTTCGCCGGCGAGTCGACGACGAGGGTCTGGTCGCTCTCCATCTCGACGCGGACCCCCGGCAGTGGCTTGCCGACGGTCGCTTGGGCGTCGGCCTCCAGAGGGGCGGTCTCAAAGGTGATGCCACCGGTCTCGGTCGAGCCGTAGAACTGATGGACGGGGTGGCCGGAAGCGCGGTGAAAACGCTGGGCGAACTCCGGCAACAGCGGCCCACCGGCGCTGATCACCCGCCGCAAGGGCAGCCGCGTTGGCCAGTTGCTCTCGGCCAGCGCCTTGACCATTGGCGGGACGGTCGGCAAGAAGGTGATCTCGTCGCGCTCCAGAGTGCGCAAGATGGTGCCGGGGAAGTAGCCGGCTTCGAGGATCAAGCAGGTTCCGAGAACGGCCAGGGCGAGCACTCCGTGATCGAAGCCGTAGGAGTGGCTGAGTGGGATCGCCAACAACATGCGGTCGCGATGGTCGATCTCCATACCGGTGCCGATACTGCGAATTCCGGCGACCAAAGCGGCCTCACTCAGGCAGATGCCTGCCGGCTGTGAGGTACTGCCGGAGGTCATCTTGACCAGAATGGTGTTGGCGGGCAGGCTCGCCGGTTCGGCTAGATCGAGAGTCAACCGCTCGATCGACGAGGCCGCACCGGAGGCCGTGGAGCCCGATTGGCCGGCGTGGTGAAGGAGAGTCGGGATGGCCAGCCGGCGGCAGAGGTCGGCCCGTTGCTGGCTAGGCAGCGAGCTGTCGACACAGACCATCGGGTGACCGAGGCGCAGCAAGGCGAGGAAGAGGGCCGGAAAATCGACCCCATTGCCCACCGCAACCGCCACCGGCGAGCCGGTAGGCAAGCGGGCCTGACGGAGCTTCTCGCACCAGCTGGAGATCCGCTGCGCCAGCTGGTCAAAACTCAACTTCTCCCCCTCGCCGTGGCTGAGGAGGGCGCTAGCCTCACCGCGATCCTGGCAATGGCGGTCGAAGGACTCGAGGAGCTCTCCCACGACGAGACTCGGTTACCGGCGCCGGGACTTGGCGACTGGTCGATTTCGCTCTTGAGCGATGAACCAGTCGACGTGTTGGGCGACCAGAGGCAAGGGCAGTGAGCCGATCGAGAGGAGACTGTCGTGGAAACGGCGCAGGTCGAAGCGCTCTCCCAACTCGGTCTCGGCCTTGGCCCGAAGCTCGGCAATCTTCAGCGCCCCGATCTTGTAGGCGAGCGCTTGGCCCGGAATGTCGATTCCGTAGCGCACCACTTCGCTGGCGATCTGTTCCTCAGCTTCCATCGTGTGCTCGCGGAGATAGTCGATCGCTTGTTGGCGCGACCAACCGAAGTGGTGGATACCGGTGTCGACGACCAATCGGCAGCTCAAGAGCATCTCGCCGAGATAGCGGCCATACAGGTCTAGCCCTTGGTAGAGGCCCAGCTCGTTGGCCAGCTCCGATGCGTATTCGGCCCATCCCTCGCCGAAGGCGGTGGTGTTATTGTAGCGTCGCAGGGGGTGGGCTTGCTCATTCTCGTATTGCAGGCCAAGTTGGAAATGATGGCCGGGAATCAACTCGTGGTAAATCAACGATTGGGCCCACAACAACGAGCGCCGCTTGGGCTGGGAGCCGTTGTAGAAGTAAACACCGCGTGGCTCGTCCCTGCTCGGTCCTTGGTAGTAGCCGTAGGTCATGGCTCCAGCGAGTCCGTCGGGAAGGGGCTCGATTCCGTGGGGTGCGCGGGGCTGGCGAGCGAAGAGTTCGCCGATACGAGGCTCGATCAGAGCAAGGTGGCTGGCGAGACGGTCGCCGATCTCTTGGCTAGTTCGAGGCACAAAACGCTGGTTGATTCTGAGCATGCTGTGAAAAGTGCTCTTGGAACCGGATCGCCCTAGCCGCGAGCGCAGCTTCCTCATCGCCGTTTCGAGCCGCTCTACTTCGGCCAACCCCATCTGGTGGATCTTCTCGGCGCTGAGGTCGAGGGTGGTGTGAGCGTGGATCAGGTGAGCGTAGTACTCGCTACCCTTGGGGTACTGTGCCAGGCCCAGCTCGCTGGGAGCGGCCAGCTCGTAAGTGTTGCCCAGGAAGAAGAGAAGCTCGATCAGGTGCCGGTTCACACGTTGGTCGATCTCCGTGCGCAGGCGCTCCTGGAAGGGTTGAGCTTGGTCGGGGTCGATCTTCTGGAGCCGCTCGCTGTCGACGTAGAAGAGGCTCTCCAAGGGCGGTTGGAGAAAAGAGTGGAGGAAGGGAACCACCAACTCCAGCTCGGCCTTGGGCAAGACCACCTGGTTGCGCAGCTGCTCCTCGAGATGAGTCTTGATGTCGATCAAGAGCTGAGGGTAAGAGGCGAGCAACCTTTCGTATCGTCTGAGGTCGTCTTCACCCGCAAAACGGAACGAGGTGAACGCTCGATGGATGGTGCGTAGGGGGTGATCGGCGAGGTCAGCAAGAAGTAGTTCAGATCTTGACGCTGGAGCTCTAGCTGCCAGCGGACCAACCCTAGAGAAAGTTGCTGGTCATGGCTCAGCGCGGCATTGTCGAGCTGGTCGAGACGGTCGAGCTGTTGGCCGGCGAACTCGGCGTCAGTGCGTGCCTGGTTGAAGGTGAAACGAGGCAATTTCTCAATCGGGTAGCCCAGTTTCAAGCGCCAGAAGATCGAGCGCTCCAGCCGGTGTTCCCACACCGTGTCCAGAATCCGCGTCAGTTGGCCCGCAACAGCGGGATCGTGGCTTGTTGGCGGGGTGGGCGAGCTGGGCGCAGCCTGAGAGGTGGGGACCGGTGGGGGGCTGGCTGTGCACGCTGAGACCAGGAGGCAGGCGCAAAGTATCTTTTTCATCTTGAGCACTGTATTCGGCACTCACTGCCCCGTCAACGGCCGTCGCCCGCCTCGGC
>QIHU01000211.1 GCA_003231035.1 Acidobacteriota bacterium | reverse complement strand
CCGGCGGCGCGCAGCGCATCGAGCGCCACCAGCATGGCGACGATCGGCGACTTGTCATCGCTGGCTGAGCGCGCGTAGAGCCGCCACTCTGGATCCATCGCTCCCTCGGCTTGGCGCCAGTCCACCTCGCCACCACCCTGCGAATCCGCGCCGGGCCCGAGCAAGCCCTCGCGCATCACCGGCTCCCATGGTTCGCTAGCCCACAAGGAGCGGGTCACCGGCTGGCCGTCGTAGTGGGCATAGAAGACCAGCGTGCGCTCGGCCCCGGGCGTTTTCAGTTCGCCGAAGATCGCTGGAGGCGAACCCGGCGATTTTCGAGCCGTCGAGCGCTGATCCCGCGCCGTTCGAGCATCGCTAGAAGCAAATCGCCGTTGCGCGCGATGTTGTCGTGGTCGCTCGCGACATTGGGGATGCCCAACAGCTCGACCAACTCACCAACAATCTCCTTCTCGTGCCCCTGCCGATACCCGCGCACCTCCTCGCGCAGGGTCGCGGCACGGGCGCTCAGGGGTATCATTACCATCAACGTACAGAGCAAGAAACCAAGGCTGAATTGACTGCATCGACGGTTCATGGTGACTCTCCAAGAAAATCGCAAGATGACGAAGGCGGGTGACGCGGCCGAGGAGGTGAGCTTACCGGTAGAATCCACCGGCCACCGGTCGGCCATCTTCAACGACCGTGCAAGCCGTGAACCGCACCGGAACGACGCGTCACTCATAGGACGATATGAGAAAAACTAAACTCAACACCATCGGCCACCGGTTCGCCTCCCAACTTCCCCTGACCGTGGCACGTGAGCCACACCCCGCCCACCGCCTGTTTCTAGCGCCGATTCTGCTGCTAGTGATGAGTGCCGCCAGCCAGGCGGGAGAGTGGGCGGTACGCCTCGACCCAGCGACAAGCCAGATCGCCTTCACCCTCGGCGCCACCCTCCATTCGATTGAAGGATCGGCTCGGCTCAGCGAAGGTCAACTGCGCTTCGACCCCGAATCCCGAACCTTGACCGGCAGGGTGGTCATCGACAACCGCAGCCTGGAGAGCGGTAACGCCAAGCGCGACCGCAAGATGCACGCCGACATTCTGGAGAGCGAGCGCTTCCCCGAGATCACCTTGACCCTCACCGGTTTCAGCGGTGATTTCGCGGCCTCGGGCAAGAGCACCCTGAACCTCTTCGGCCAAGTGACCATCCACGGCGCGAGCCACAAGGTTGACCTACCGGTGGAGATCGAGGTCGACGGCGAGGCCCTGGCGATCCATCTCGAACTGAAGATTCCCTTTGTCGAATGGGGCATGGAGGACCCCAGCACTTTCGTCCTGCGGGTGGCCAAGACGGTGGAGATCGAAGTCAACGCCAGGGGAACCCTCACCGCGGTCCCCACCAAGTCAGACTCGGACTTGGACACCGACCTGGACACCGAGTAGGCCCTCGCGAGTGGCGCGGCCAGGAGCTTTTCTCCAAGGTGTGGTCGCGCGGCGATGGACGGTTCTCGCCATCTGGGCCCTGGCCGCTCTAGCTCTCATCCCCGGGATTCGGAGCCTGCGCACGGTCAACTCTCCAGAAATCTTCTTTCCCCGCCGGTCGGTGGAATTGGAGCATTACGAGCGCCTACAAGAACTATTCGGCAGTGATCAAGCGCTGCGCTTGAAGATTCGCGGCGAGAGCCTGTGGACCCACCGAGGGCTGGAATGGCTAGGCCACTTCGAAGAGGCCGTCGCGGCACTCCCTTGGGTGGCGCGGGTCGCTGGCCCCGTCACCGTGGCGGGCAACCGCCAGCCCTGGCCGCCCACCGACCCTCAAGGGTGGGCCCAAACCCTTTTCAAAGATCCGCTCGTGGGTCAGCTGGGCCTGGTCGCCGACGGTGGAAAGCTCGCCACCGTTTTGATCTTGCTGGCGCCGGAGCAGCCCTCCCAACGAGCCCTCGATGCGGTGCGACTGCGCCTCGCTCAAGCTCCGCCACCGCCAGATCTCTCGGCGCAACTGGTCGGCCTGGCGGTGCTGGATGAGTCTCTCAACTCTTCCTCGCAAGAGATCGCACGGCGGTTCTTCCCGCTGCTCATCCTCTTCGCCGTAATCCTCCTGGCGGCCGCCTTTCACAGCCTGCGTGGGGTGGTCATTCCGCTGCTCTTCGTCGGTGTCTGCCAAGCCATCTTGTTCGGGACGATGGGCTTCGCCGGTGTCCGAATGAACCTTCTCTTGGCGGTGCTGGCGCCCTTGCTCTTCGTCATCAGCCTGGCCACCGCGGTCCATCTAATGATCTGTTTTCGCAATCGACGCGCCGCGGGTCTCGCCGCCCGAGAAGCGGTCGCCGAGACTTACCGAATCAAAGGTTGGGCGGTGCTCTGGACCGGCCTGACCACCCTGGTCGGGTTCGCCTCACTCACCATCAGCCCGATCCTCCCGGTGCGTTCCTTGGGCCTCTGGTTCGGCGTCGGAATCCTCTTGATGACCGCTGCCGCCTTCACCTTCTATCCCGCCATCCTCGCCGCCTGGCCGGGTCGCGGCGCTCGTGAGCCCAGCTCGTTCGAGCCCGCGATTCGCCGCCTCGGTGAACGGTGGGCCCGCTGGGCGATACAGCGACGACGGGCACTCGTGGTCGCCCTCGGCCTCTCGTTCGTTGCGGCCTGGGTGGGCACCGCTCGGCTGCAAGTGGAGAGCAACGCCCTGCACTACCTGGCCGCCGATCACCCTCTGCGCCAAGCGGTCGAAGAACTCGAAGCCGCCGGAGTGGGGACCGCGGCGGTGGAGCTGATGCTCAGCCTGCCCGAGGGGAGCGACGGTTTCGGCGATCCGGCCCAAACAGAGCGTTTGCGAACGCTGACCGATCGCATGGAACAGCTGCCCGAAGTCGTCACCGCGATCAACGTCGCCGACCTGCTCGCCGCTGGTGTGCGCCGCCTCAACGCCTCTGGCTTCAATCCAACATCCTTCGCCGCCACCGGTCCCAGCGCCGACGAGCGCCAAGCGCTAGCGAGCTACCTGACGACTGACGGGCGCCACGCACGGATCACCCTGTTCACCCGCACGACCGGCGCCGAACTTCTCGATCCCATCCAGGCCGAAATCTTGATAGCTAGCCAAGAACTCTTCCCCCAAGCCACCGTCGTCCTGACCGGCCAACAGACTCTCCTACTCAACATGCAGCGCAAACTCCTGCGCACCCTCGGCACCTCCTTCGCGCTCACCGCCGCCTTCATCCTCTTGATCCTGCGCTTCATCCTCGGCGGCTGGAGACTAGCCTGGCTGGTCATGCCACCCAATCTGTGGCCGATCTTTGGCGTTCTAGGAGTCATGGGGTGGCGGCAAGTTCCACTCGATATCGCCACCGTCATGGTCGCCTCCATGTTGCTCGGTTTGGCGGTGGACGACACCCTCCATACCCTGGGCCACTTCCGTCAGCTCGCCCCAAAGCTCGGCCGCGACGAAGCCATCGCCAAGACCCTTGAGCGCACCGCCGCCGCCTACCTGCTGACCGGCATCATCCTCAGCGCCGGCTTTGGTGTCTGCGCCCTATCCAACTTCGCGCCCACCGCCCGCTTCGGCTCTTTGGCGGCACTCGGAATCATCTTGGCGGTGATCGCCGACCTCTTCCTCCTCCCCGCCACCCTCGCCCTGGCCCCGACCACGGCGCTCACCCAACTCGATGCGAAGAATCCACAAGGCAGAGGCGTAGCGACGAAATGACCAAGGCGACCTGCTTTCAACATCCCATCAAAATGGCCCGCTACCGCTGCGAAGGCTGCGGCAAGTCACTGTGCAACGACTGTATCGAAGAAGGCCATCGCCTGCTCTTCTGCCGCCTGTGCGGCGAGCAAGCCCTGCCGCTGGCCACCGACCAACCGATCTCCGCCCCCGCCCTCCAAAAATACCGAGCCACGCACACCGCCTACGACTTCCAAGACGCCCTGGTCTACGTCTTCCGCGGCCAAGGAAGCCTCCTTCTCTGGGCCTACGTCATCGTCCTCACCCTCACCGGCCTGGTGACCAGTCTCCTGCCCATGGTCGGCTGCTTCTCTTTCCTCGTGCGCCTTGCCTTCTTCATCCTCACCCCCGGCCTCCTCTTCAACATCATCCGCCACACCGCCGAAGGCGACAACGAACTCCCCGACTGGCCAGACTTCCTAGACGCTGGCGACCGCCTCCGAGAACTCCTCATCTTCTTCGCCTCCTTCCTCCTAGCCGGCTTCCCCGTCTACCTAGCCCTACGCCTAGCCGGCTGCGGCCTCCAAGAGATCTTCGGCGGCGGAATGGCCGCCCTAGGCTGCGCCATCGCCGCCGTAGCCGGAGCCCTAGTCGGTACCCTCCTCTGGGTCCCCGCCATGGGCGCCACTGGCACCTACGAAAGCTTCTGGCTCACCTTCCGCCTAGACCTCCACGCCAAAGCACTCCTCACCGCCGGCCAAGACGCCATCACCGTCACCGCCCTAGTCTTCGGCCTCTTCGCCACCAACTTCATCGCCCAACTGTTTATCCCCTCGATCCCCGTGGTCGGCCAAGCCGTAAGCCTCCTCCTCACCGCCTACGCCCTGTTCACCTCGGCTCACCTAATCGGCCTCCTAATGCGCCGGCACACGGAATCAATGGAGATTATTTATCTCCATTGATTCCGCTCAGCACCCTGCCCTCCTAAGACGCGAAGCGGCGAGGTCTCAGTGCTCAGTACCGGACAGAAGTACCGAGAGCCGAGCAAAGCGAGGCGCGAGGACGACAAAACACTCCAACAAAGAGTCGGTCTCTCCCGCGCAGTGGCCTAAGGCTGCGGGCACGGACCGGCGCAGGGCACGGATCGGCTCTCTTCACAAAGCGGAGGTGAATGTTTGAACCCGAAGGGTGAGTTGCGCCGGAGCGTGAAGAGAGCCGACGCGTAGGGCACACATCCAGCCCCGCGGCCGCCCGGCCACTGCGCGGGAGAGACCGACTCGAACCCCCAGCGGGCAGCGACCATGGATCCACTTCCCCCAAAACACCCCCAGCCACTCCATCACCCACCCGAGAGCTCGCCGAAAAGCGTAGAATAGGGAGTTGCCATGAAGACTCGCAAGCACACCCCAAACAAACCCCACTCCTGGGCCCCATTCCGCGCCGACGAACGCCCCCTCCACAAATTCTCCCCCCACGGCGAACACAACCTAGCCTTGGCCTACGCCAACACCTATCACGTAGGCATGTCGAGCCTCGGCTTCCAGCGCACCTACCAGCTGGTCCACGCGCGCTCCGGCTGGAGCTGTGAGCGCTTCTTCACCGATGGCGCGGGCCCACCGCTCTCCGTGGAAACCGACACCCCCCTCAGCAACTTCAGCGCCATCGCCTTCTCCGTTTCCTTCGAACAAGACTACGTCCACCTGCTCCAGATGCTCCATCGCGCCGGCATCCCGCTGCGCCGCAGCCAACGCACCCCCTGGCACCCTCTGGTCATCATGGGCGGCTCCTGCGCCGCGATCAACCCCCTGCCGATGGCCGACTTCGTCGACCTCTTCGCCCTGGGCGCGGCCGAGAACATCCTGCCCGAACTTCTCGGCGCGCTTGAATCCGAGCCGAACCGCGGTGCCGTACTCGAACGGCTCGCCGCCGCTCCCGGCTTCTTCGTCCCCCAGCATCACGATCCCGAGGGGCAAGCTCTCGGTACCCTCCTAGATTCCCCGAACGCTAAACTCGAAAAACTGGAACTCAGCGCCGAGCAAATGCGCGCACCCGGCCACCTACCGATGACCGCCATCGTCACCCCACGCACCGAGTTCGCCAACAAAGCGCTGATCGAGATGTCGCGCGGCTGCCCGGAAAAGTGCCGGTACTGCTGGGCCACCTTCGGCATGGGAGTTTTCCGCTGGCACCCCAAGGAATTCATTCTGGACGCTATCCACCGGGCCCGCGAAGTGACCGACCAAGTCGGTTTTGTCGCCACCGCGGTCGGCGACCATCCTGAGATCGAAGAGATCCTCTGGGAGGCGCAAGAGCTGGGGATGCGCGCCGCCGTCTCTTCGATCCGCATTCCCGCGGTCACTGACGGCGTACTCGCCGCGCTCCACGCTTCCGGCGATCGCTCGATCACCCTCGCCCCTGAAACCGGCAATGACAGCCTGCGCGCCAAGATGGGCAAACCCCTCACCAACGCGCTCTTGCTCGACAAGATCCAGCACATTTTCGCCGCCGGCTTCACCCAGCTCAAGCTCTACTTCATCATCGGCCTACCAGGCGAAACCATGGAAGACGTGCAGTCCATTCTCGACCTCGGCGAGCAAGCCCGCCAACTCATGCTCGCGCAGGCCGCCAAGAGCAGCGTCATCGGCCACATTCACCTGGGCACCAACATCCTCGTCCCCAAACCCTTCACGCCTTGGCAACGCGAACCGATGGACGACCCACGCAGCCTCAAGAAGAAGATCGCCCTGCTCAAGAAGGGCGTCGCCAAGATGGCCAACGTCTCGATGGGTTCCGTCTCGATCCGTCAGACCCTCTGGCAAACCTTCATCAGCCGAGCCGGCAGCAACGCGGGCGAACCGATCGAGAAGAGGGCCCTGGGTATGCCTCTAGGCCAAGTGCTCAGGACCTACGAAGAACGGATCCAGCCGGAAGTCTTCGAGCGCTTCGAAGGCCACTGCCGCTGGCACTTCATGCAGCAACGCACGTCCAACTCCCGCCGCCTCAGCCAAGCTTCCGCCGGCTAACGGTAGCTCCTCTTTCTCGACAGCCGTCCGTCCAGCGAATACTTGCCGGCGCCCGTAAAGGCCAGCGCCAGGAAGGCGACGGCGTAGAGCAGCGGGAATTCCTTCACCTCCCAACCATCGTTGGCGTGAAAGACGAACACGGCGACCAGCATGGTGATCACCACCGGAATCGCCGCCCAGCGGGTCTTGAAACCGACCACGACCAGCAGAGCACAGACGAATTCAGCCGACACGGCGAGGATCAAACTGGGTAGCGGTCCGATGCCGAGTGGGTCTGGGAAATCGTGCTTTCCCTGGAACAGATCCATCGTCTTGCCCAGGCCGTGGCCAGCCATCATCAA
>QIHU01000579.1 GCA_003231035.1 Acidobacteriota bacterium | reverse complement strand
GGGCTACTATTTTGGGGCGTCGATCCTGCCTTACTGGTGGTACGGCGACTACTACCACCACGCCTCCGCCCATCTCTATGGCTACGGTTTTGGCCACAACTACGCCTACGGCCATGGTTATGGTCGGGGTCACCTCTATCAGCGGTCGGCGGGGCACGGTTACGGCTCGGCGGGTCACTATTCCGGCGTTGGCCGCGGCAGGGGTCACCTCGGCCACCGGACGACGGTGGGTCACGACTACGGCGGCAGCGTGCACCAGCCGAGCCACCTCGGAAGGCACAGCGCCGCCGTCGGCCACTCGCGAAACGGTCGGCATACGGCGGCGAGTTCGAGGCCGTCCCACGTTGGCCAAGGGCACCGCAGCAGCTCGAGTTCTGGCCACTACTCGGCCGGCCATTCACGTAGCCGCGGCGGTGGTCATCGCGCCACCGGCCGCAGCGGTGGCCATAGTGGCGGTCGCGGAGCCGGCCACGGAGCCGGTCACGGAGGCGGCGGCCACCGAGGCGGTAGCCACGGCGGTGGCGGCCACGGTGGTGGCGGCCATGGATGAGGTAAGCGCCGTGAACCTGCGACCATTTTCGACCGTCCGCGCAAGATGAAGGCGTGGCGCGCGATGGCGAAAAGCGGGGCAAACTCGCTAGTGGGTAGAGTAGCCCCGCGCAGCGTGCAGCGGGGAATATTTCCTCTCGCCCTCGTTCTGGTCGCCCACGGCGCCTGGGCAGGTGACAACCCTGTGGAGTTCCTCCTCCAGTGGGGCTCTAGCGGAGTTGGAGCTGGCCAGTTTTCTGGACCGCACGGGATCGAGGTTGACGCTGAGGGCAACGTCTACGTGGCGGACACCGGCAACCACCGAGTTCAAAAATTCACCGGCGGCGGCGCCTTCTTGAGCCAATGGGGATCGTTGGGTTCGGGCGCTGGCCAATTTAATCATCCGCATGGGATCGCCATCGGTCCACAGGGCAACGTCTACGTGGCCGAGACCGGTAACAACCGGGTTCAAAAGTTTACGAGCGAAGGACTCTTCCTGACCATGTGGGGTTCCTTTGGCGATGGCGACGGGCAATTCCGCCATACCCACGGTCTGGCGGTGGACGGCGATGGCAATGTGTTCGTCGCGGACCGAAACCAGAACCGGATTCAGAAGTTCACGAGTGACGGAGTGTTCATCACGGCTTGGGGAAGGTCGGGCGCGGGAGATGGAGAGTTCACCTCCGCCAATGGTGTGGCGGTGGATTCGCAGGCCAACGTTTTCGTCTCCGACGGCAGTCCTCGGATCCAGAAGTTCACCAACGATGGTCTGTTCATCGCCTCTTGGGGCTCCGCGGGCGCGGGTGCGGGTCAGTTCGATCTTCCTCGCGGTCTTTCCACGGATGAAGCCGGTAACGTATACGTGGCCGACCGCGACAACCATCGCATGCAGAAGTTCACGGGGGTCGGAGACTTCGTGGCGGCATGGGGCTCCTCAGGCGTCGGCGCTGGCCAGTTCAATTTGCCCTACGCGGTGAGAGCGAGCGGCAAGGAACTCGTCTATGTGGCAGACTCCGGTAACAACCGGGTGCAGAAGTTCCGCTTGAACAGCGACATCTTCGGTGACGGCTTTGAGAGTGGCGATACCTCGTTCTGGTCCGTCACGGTGCCGCCGCGCCAACTGGACCCGGAAGCGGCTGCCGCCCGCCGCCAGATTCTCGGCGATGGTCGTGGCTGCGTGGACTTGTGCGATCGCCAGACCGAGGCCGACTCCTTCCTCGGGAGGTCGGGCGTCCGGCGTGTCGCCGCGGCGGAACCGCTCGCGGAGCTGCTCCGGTGCCCCCGCGCGGGAGGCCCGGCCAGCCCGCGCGCCTTCTCGGCGAACCGCTGCGCATCCAGTCTCCGCCCCGCGAAGTCGCGGTGCAGGGAGCCGAGTTGGTGCTCCCACCAGTCGGGTTCGGGCGCTTTTTCGGTGCTCCAGGTGACCCCGGGGCGATAGAGCATCCAGAAGTCCCAGGCGGGGTAGTCGAGCCCCTCAACGAAGGGCTGGACGGCGGACCCGACCCGCAGCAGGCCGTCCCAGTAGTGGTGGACGTTGGGGCCGCTCATGAGTTTGATGGCGTTGGCGGTGTGCTTTTCTTTGGCGCTCGATTGGCTGGAGGAGATGACGAAGACGGTCAGGTTCGGGATGTTCAGTTCCTGGCGCAAGGCTTGGTTGACTTCGGAGACCCCCCGAAGACAAACCCCTCACGTGGGGGCCACGAGCAGGACCGCGCGGACGTCGCCCGACGCCTCGTTGAATGCGGTTCTGAAGGGGTCGAGGTCTTCGCGGATCCGCTCGTGGCCGGGGTCCGGGTCGCTGGACGCGAAAGTGCGGGCGAGTCCAAAGAGGGTTCCGAGTCCGAGGAGGACCACGAGGGCCAACAGTTCAAACTTTAGATATCGCATCACAGTCTCCTGGCAGGCGTGGTTCGATCTCAGGGTTTCATTGTGCCATCTTCATTCATCCTACCGATCACCCTCATCGGGGTCGCTTTCAGCGACGATCTCCCAGTGCTCGACGGTCAAGCCGGGAGGCTGATCCGCGTGGCTAGTAGCATGGAGCTGTCCACGCAGGCGAAACCGCTGGCCGGCTAGATCGTCTCGGCGGCGCAGTGGGTCCACCACCTCTCCGCCGCTCAGCAAGAAGGCGGAGACCGGCCCAGCCATCTCCAGGTAGAGTTTGCCGTCGCGGGGGACGAGGCCGCCGGTCGCGGTCACGGTCACCTCGGGAGCGGAGAAGCCTGCATCGCTCACCGCTTTGCGAATGGCTCGGGGGTCGAAGCTCTCGCCCTCAGCCGGCCACACCGTGGCGCTTCCGGCTTCAAAATCGACCTCCGCACGATCGACGCCATCCAGGCGTCGTAGGGCCTTTTCGGCCCCGTAGGCTCACAACGGTCACGTCATGCCGTCGATGCGAAGATGGGCTTGCTCGACCTGGGCGAGCGCCGCGCCGCTGGCCAGCAGCCAGGCGAGCAGCACGAAGAGGGCGAAACCGCCCGCCGCCCGAGTTTTTCTACCGTTCATCGAGTCCTCCTTGAGGTTGCAGCTTGTAGATGCGGCCCGTCGCCGCGTCTGAGAGGTAAAGGTGGCCGCGGGGGCCGAGTGAGAGTCCTTGGGGCGTTTGGACGCGGCTTTGCGCGGCCTCCGGTATTTGCCATTCGCCGAGGTAGGAGCCGTCGGCGTCGAGAAGCTGAACCCGCCGGTTAGCGCTATCGGCCACGTGCATCCGGCCCGAGGAGTCGACCGCCACGTCCACGGGGTCCTGGAGCTGTCCATTCCAAGTGCCGGATGTCCCCCAGGTGCCGAGGAACTCGCCGTCGGTGGTGAAGCGCTGGATGCGGTGGTTGTGGGCGTCGGCGACGTAGAGCGTGCCGTCCGGTGCCAAGGTGAGTTTCGCCGGGTAGTGCAGTTGGCCGGGGTCGTGGCCGGTGTCGGCAAGGATGGCGACGGGGTGGCCGTCACGGGTGAACTTCTGAAGGCGGTGGCCGTAGAACTCGGTCACGTAGACGAAACCTTCGCCATCGACGGCGATGCCGGAGGGTGAAGAGAACTGGCCTGGGGCGGTGCCCGCCGTGCCCCATTGCCGGAGCAGGAGGCCCGCCGGGTCGAAGATACGCACTCGGTCGAGGAGGAAGTCGGCGACGAAGAGTTCGTCGCGCGGGCCGACCGCGATGTCGATCGGCCGTCCCACGCCTTCGTCTCTAGCGCTCCAACTGGCCTGCTGGGCTCCCTCGGCGTTGTAGACGTGGATGAGGCCGCTGCCGGTGTCGACGACGTAAAGCCGGCCGGCGCGGTCGACGTCGATGCCCTGCAACGCGCGCTGGCCGCCCGCCTCGCTTCGCGCTACCTCCCAGCTCGCGGCGACTTGGTAGGTGGATTCTTCCTCCTGGCCCTGCTCGGGAGCTTCCCGCGCACCGCAGGCAGCCAAAGCGAAGGCCAGGAATGTGGTGGTGGCAAGTCGGCTCAGAATAACCATCGTGCTCCCAAGATGAGGCTAGCGTTGGGCTCTGGCTGGTCGCCGCGCAGGTCGGCGCCGAGGGCGATCGGCACCGCGGCCTCCAGGATGAGGCGGCGCGAGACGATCCACTCGATGCCCGGTGAGAAGGTGAGAACCCGACCGCCCGAGTCCGCGATGATGCCGCCATTTCGCTGGCTCCGTTCGGCCGTCTCGTAGTTGAGTTCGGCGACCAGAAGGAGCATGGGTACGCCCGGCTTCTCCTTCGGGATGAGGCGGCGCAGATAGGCGAGGTCGGCGCGCCAGCGGTTGCCTTGTTCGAGGTTGTTATCGCCCTCGCCGAAAAAAGTCCACTGCACGTCGGCAATCCACCAATTGGCGTCGCGGATGTGAGAGAGGATCAGGCCGGCCAATAGGTCGGTCGATCCGGTGCCGAAGGTGCCTCCCGTCGGGATCTTGACGCCCACCTCGGGAGAGAAACGGGTGAAGCCTCCAGGGACCAGCTTCCTCCAGGCGTCGTAGCGCGCGAAGAGGGTGGAGTCGGCGGTACCGGTGCGTCGCCGGTCGCCGGCTGGCCCGGTTTCCCGGAGGCCGACGAGGGGCGTGACCACACTGAGACTGAGACGGGGGCGGGCACCCCAGACCACGGCCCAGACGTTACGGAGGCGGTCAATTTCCTGCCCGGAAGCGGCCTCGTCGAAGGTGTCGTAGCGCAGGAGCGAGCGGACCAGGAGCCCCTCGTTGAACAGCGTGCGGCCGGCCGGCGCCACGATCTGCGCCGCCATGGGCGCGACCGATAGGGCGAGGGCGAAGAGGGTGAGCGCGGCGCGGGTGGCCACCGCGAAGGCGCCGGAGCGCGATCCGAGGACCGCGACGTGGAGGTCGGCGGCGAGAAGGGGACTTTTCATTCGTACTGTCATCTCTCCTACCTCAGCCCTGCTTGAGCAGGGTGGCGAGCACGCGGGTGACCTTCCTCAACCGTTCGTCGGGTTCGCCGGCCATGCAGCTATCCATGCACTTGTGCAACTCGTGCTCGATCAGCACCGCCGAAAAGCGGCTCAGCGCCGCCTTGACCGCTGCCACCTGGAGCAAGATCTCATCCGCGCTACGCTTCTCCTCGAGCATCTGTCGCACGGAACGCAGATGTCCTTCCAGCCGTGACAATCGGTTGCGCAGCGCCCGTTTGGATGCGTCGTCGAGATAGCCTAGGCCGGCGGGGTGCAGGGTGGAGAGATCGCTTTGGGTGGTCATCGTGGGTCCGCTGGATTCGATAGGGTGTGCCTCGGAGTGAGTTCAATGCGCCGCCGGTTTCACTCCTCTCTAGAATCGTATCATATCCCCCTGGGGGGGATAGTGCATGGGTGTGCTCTGAGCCCGCGCGGCGCGCTGCCGGGTGGGCTCATGCCGGCGATTCCTCCGCTTATCGCACGCAGACCTCGATCACCTGACCCTGCCGGTCATGGACGAAACGTGTCGCTTTCCAGCTGGGTGGTCCGAAGCGAATTCGGACGTCGTTCGAGAAACCGTACGGCTCGGCGGGTAGGCCGAAGATCTTGCGGTCGAGACGGCCGTTGCCATTGCGGTCGTGGTAGACGGCCAGGCTGTAATCGCCGTGGGGCAGTTGGTCGATAAGCCAGGTGGCGGTCCTGATCCTCTTTGCTCCGACAGCCGCCTCCTCGACTTTCGCGGCGCTCGCTCGCGCCGCTGGGCCGAGGTGATGGTCGGGCGAGTCGAAGAGGGCGAATCGAACCTCTCCTTGCGTCGTCTCGAGGCATGTTGCTCGTAGCGTCAGGGCGGGCGGCGCGGCGCCCGCAAGCGTTACACCGGCCAGCACCGTTGACGGCGCCGCGATCACTAGAATCAACGGTAAGAACATCTTCAAGATCATGATCCGAACCCTCCTAAGGGTAGAATTGGGATGGCGCGCAGAGCGCGATGAACCAACCATGCCACCAGCCCTAGATAGCCGAGAGCAGCGCCTGCCATCGCCGGAGCGAGGGCAGCATGGAACCAGGTGAGTCGCCTCGCGAGGCGGTCGAGTAGGTGGCCGAGTAGCGGCAACAACTGAAGAGCGTGAATGCCGAGAAAGTGAGCGGCGCGCAGATCGCCTCCTTCGAGACTCCAGTTGAGCACCGGCAGGCCAGCTCCGCCGTCCGCGACTCCCACGGCGTGAGCGCCGCGGACCGCCATGACAATCCCCTCCAGACTACCGAGGATGAAGATCACCAAACCGAGACGAGCGCCCCACGAGAGAGCCGTGGCGAAGCGATGTCGCTGGCGCCAGAGGACGACCAGCGCGACGACGGCGATCACCGTATTGAAGATCACCATGTTCCTCATCGCGTGATAGATCCAGCGGTCGAGATCCGTGCTGTTGTTGAAATGCGAGGTTACGCCCCGCGCCGACTGGAAACCGATTAACGCTAGCTCGGTGACGACGAAGAAGACGAGTCCTAGGCGCAAGAATAGCCGCGTCCATCGACTCATCTCGAGGCGAGCGAAGAGCCAGGCCATCGTCCAGCAATAGACAGCGAAGGAGGCGGCGAACTTCGACGGCTTGGCCCACGGATCGAGGCCTAGGATCGTCCGCTGGTCGATCAACGAAACCAGGAAAAGGATTGCCACGACGCCCCAGCAAGCCCAGCCGGTGACGGTCAGCAAGCGCTCTCGGCGCTGGGTTACCGTCTCTAGAATCGCCAATCCTCGCTCGGGGCTATCCATGGCTTCGCTCCGCGAACAGGGTTGGTTCGCCTGGCCTCACGCTGCGCAGCGCCAGGTAGAGTAGGAGCCCGACGGGTCCGGCGAAGAAGGTGAGCATGAGGCACGGCGCGACGAGCCATCGAGAGATCGAGCGGCCCCTCGAGTCGCCGGTCATCCATAGGCCGACGAATAGATCGAATGCCAGATAGTGCAACCAGCCGGCGAGCAGGACGGCGTCGCTGGAGAAGAGGAGGCGCACCTGTTCGAGGCTGGAGAATCCTCCCTCGCCGCCGCCAGCGCCGAAGCTCCCGATTGCCAGCAGGATGGCGTAGCTGGCGCACAGCGGCGCGATCGCCAACCAAGGAATTAGCCGCCGCGTCCAGCACCACCGCGGCGCCAGAAGGAGAAGCAGCCAACCTGCCATCACGCCGTGGGTAGCCGATGAGAAGCCGAGGTCGTAATTCATCTAGAGTTCCTCTCGTCGTTGACTTTGAAAAACAAAGTCACGACTCAAAAAAAGGGTTTTACTTCGGAAGCATCGAGGAAAGCTGTGCCAGATAGCTTTCGAAGGCCTTGCGTCCCGCGCTGGTCAGCGAGTAGAGGGTTCTCGCCCGTCCGCCGTCGGTGGTGCGGCTCTCCCCGATATAGTCGGCGGCGAGAAGCCGCCGCAAATGAGTGATTAGATTTCCATCCGTCGCGCCGATCTGCTTTTTTAGAAAGCTAAACTCCGCCTCGTCGACGGAGGCGAGGATCGACGTGATCGCCAATCGGATCCGCGAGTGGATCACGTTGTCGATCTCTAGATAGTCGTAGCGGTTCATCCCCAAATCCATCCTGCGCGAGTTGCGGTCGGATCGAAGATGATTGGGTGCGGCGCGGAGAGTTCCTTGCCCACCGAGGGCCAGCTCGTCCCCCCGGGCGGTAGGGTTCCTCCTCGGCATTTCTCGGATCTATCCGCGTCGCGTCGCCTTGCCCGTGGAACGACTCGACCCTCTCGGTGGGCTACGAACTCTCCGCCTGGAACAGCGGCCAGGAGAAGCCTAGAGATCCTCATCGCGGCCCCCGCCCTGCCGCCAACGGCGTTGCAGCAGCACCGCCGGGAGAACCTGCATCGACAGCATTGCCGCGGCGAAGAGAACCGAGCCCGGCAGGCCGGGGAGTAGGAAAATGGCCAGCGCGACCGCCCACCAACCGACACCGAGTCGACTCAGCAGAGGGGATGAAACCAGCACGCTGGTGACCTGAAAGCCGATGCCGAGGATCGCCGCCAGCGCCCCGCTGATCGCCGCCCCGGAGATAGCTTCGGTGAAGAAACCGCCAAAGCCGATCAGAAACATCGAGCCCCAACATGCGAACCACAGCCGGCCAAGAGCGCGGTCCGCCAGCGTCGTGGCGCCGACCCGGCGTCGGCGGCGAATCCAGATCCACAGCGCTAAGCCCCAGCCCGAAGTCATCAATGCCAACCAGATCCAGATCGAAAGTGCCCCTCCCTGAGTCGCTTGCAATGAGAGGTCAGCAACGAACGCCGCGACCACCAACAGGCCCCAGATCACGAAGGGTCGGGCGTCTAGAACGATCGCCCGTCGCCCTTGGCTTACGATGCGCCGGATGTACTCGAGATCGGCGGGTTGTCGATTCGCCATCCTTCTTGCCTCCTGATTCCGCTGCTTTCGTGGTTGGTTCGTACATCTTGCTCCCGAGACTTTGAAAAACAAAGTTATGGTACTGGGAATGCTCGGCGCCGTCAAGCTCGGTCGAGATCTCTCCATAGCGTGGCTGAGCCAGCCGGCGCCAGCGCGAGGAGAGCCACTTCGAGGCCCAGGGCGAAGACAATGTTCTGGCGGAGCAGCCGCGGGGTACGCCGCGAGTGGCGCACCAGCGAAGGCAGACTGCCGAGGTCATCCGGCATCGGGTGCGGTGTTGCTATTCGCCGAGCCCCTGGCGATGTTGCGGGTGGCGCGGCCCCGTCGGCTGTTAGACTAGTTCGCTCGAAGAGCATCGTTCCACCGGTTAGCTTCCACACTCTAGTTGAGCTTGCCAGAGGGACGATACTGTCAGCTTAAGATGGCTCAGTTGGACGCCGGAACTCTTAGG
>QIHU01000376.1 GCA_003231035.1 Acidobacteriota bacterium | reverse complement strand
GCGGAAATCCCGCTGTCGCGTAGCCGCGCTCCCTCGTCGGGATAGGCGACGGCGAGGTAGTCGAGACCGGCGCGTAGCAAGGTGTGGGCTAAGCGCACGGCGTCGAGGCCGTAACCGAAAGACTTGACCACCGCCATCACCGCGACCCCGTCTCCGACATGGCGCCGAATGTGTCGATAGTTGGCCAAGATGGCGTCGAGATCCACGTAGAGCCGTGTCGGAGCTAGCGAGGCGAAGAGGAGGCGGGCGATGCGCTCCAGCCGCGCTGGGCGGCTCGCTTTGAGTAAGACTCGATCGCCGCCGCGGCAGTGTTCTTCGAGCAGCAGCGCCGCCTCGGAGACACCGTCAACACAGTGAATCCGCTCCGCTGCCATGCCCACTCGTGCCGCGGCCCGCGCGATCTCGGCGCCACCCTCGCCGACTCCGATCAAGCGATCGACCCCCAGTTCCCAGACCCGGCGGCCGACCTCTTGATGCGCCTGCTCGCGCAACTTGCCCAACTGTGCCATGCCGCCGAGGACGGCGACTGTGTGGGTTGTGGGGGTGCGCTCGCGCACCAAGGTGACCAAGGCGGCCTCGACGCTCGCCGGATCGGCGGTGTAAGCGTCGTTGATCAGTAAGATCCCGCGCGGCGTGGTGGACATCTCCAGTCGCATGGAGGCGGGCCGCCAGTTCTCAAGTCCGCGCTCGATCGCCGCGGGGGTGGCGCCCAGGAGGAGGGCTGCCGCGGCGGCCAAGCCGGCGCATTCGATCATCTGCCGGCTGGGGTGGTTGAGGGGGAGGCGGACGGTCTCGCCGTCGCGCTCGATGCGTGCAGGTTCGCCGTCGCTAGCGGCGATGAACGAGAAATCGGGTGTGCCGTCACCGCCCGCAGTCAAGATCCGGGCGCCGGTGGCAGCCAGAGCGCCACGGCCGAGCACCTCGCCACCTAGGGTCAGCACCCAACCGCTGGCGGGCAGACGGCGAAAGAGCTGACTTTTTTCGGCGGCGATGGCGTGGCGACTACCGAGCCCCTCCAGATGCGCGTCGCCGATGTTGGTCAACAGACCGTGGTCCGGCCGGACGATGGCTTCAAGGCGCTCGATCTCGCCGGGCAGACTCATCCCACACTCGATGATGGCGACTTCGGCGCGACGGTCGAGCAAGAGAAGCGAAAGCGCCACCCCGACCTGCGAATTGAAGGACTGGGGACTGGCCTGAACCCGTCGCTCGCTGGCCAGTGCCGCAACCAGCATGTCTTTCACCGTCGTCTTGCCGTTGCTACCGGTGATGGCGACCACGGTACCCGAGAAACGGCATCGGGCCTCGGCGGCGAGTGCTTGTAGAGCCACCAGCGGTTGGTCCACGGCAATCACCGCGGTCGCGGCTGAGGCCTCGCCGGTCTGAGCGGTATGGGCGAGCTGCTGAGCGATTTCAGGACTGACCACGGCTATCGAGGCACCGCTGCTCAACGCCGCCGCGGCGAAATGACCGCCGTTGAAGTGGGGCCCGATCAAGCCGAAGAAGAGATCGCCTCTTCGAACTTGCCCTCTGGAATCCGTGATCGCCCGCTCGCCTTGGACTTCGTCGCTACCCCAGAGCTGGCCGTGGACAATCTCGGCGATCTCGGCGGCACTCAAGGGCCATGGGAGCGAGTCGCGAGTGCCGGTCGGGTTGTTGCCAGCTAGGGTTGGGTTGTGGTCAAAGGGGGGCACGGCATGAGGATATCCGCTGCGCGCGGCTACTGACCCGATTCGAGATAGGCGATGACGGTTTGGACGTTCTCGGAGGCGGGATCTAGCTCGAGCGCTTGGCGTAGCGAGGCGAGGGCGCCGTGGATGTCGCCGAGGGCGGCTTGGCTGAGCCCCAGTTGGAAGAGACGCTCGGTATTGGGCTCGCTCTCGATGGCTCGCCGGAAGATTGTAGCGGCCTTGCGCGGGCGATCGGTGCGCAGGTAAAGGCTGCCTAGTGAGTCGAGAACAGGGAGCGGGTCGACGAGGTCGGGGGCATTCAACAGCTCTTCGAGCAGGTACCGGGCACCTTCGTCGTCGCTGGCTAAGATGAGGTCACGGGCAGTGTTGAGGCGGCGCTCGACGAAGGCGGGATTGGAGTCCGCGGAGTCGGCGAGTGGCTCGACGACGGGAGTGGCTGACTTGGCGCCGGAATCGGCTTGAGATCGCGCACCCTCACCGCTGGCGTAGGTAGGCGGTTGGGCCAAGGACACGAGCAAAGGTGCACCGCTGGAGGGCGAGAGTTCGCGGCCCATCCAGCGAGCCAGGAAGGCACCACAGACCAGCGCCGTCAGGATTGCCAGGGTGAGGTAGAAGAGAGGCCGGCGAGGCTTCCCCACGGCGCGGTCGCGCACAGAGCTCAGGTCGGCGGTGATCGGATCGTCAGGCTGAGTGGTCTTCGGCGGCGGTGCGGGGAGGGCGAGGGAGGCGATGTCGGTGAGGCTAGTCTCGAACTCGTGGTCACTGAGGGGCGGGGGTGACTTGAGTTGAGGGACCGCCGCAAGCAATTCGAGCGTGTCCACCGCCGGCAGTGACTCGATGGCGGGAAAGACGGCGGGATCCTCGATCACCGCGCGCAGCGCGATCAGCATCTCGCCGGCATCCGCATGACGTTGCTTGGGGTCTTCGTGCATGGCCTTGCTGAACAACCCATGCAGAGGGTCTGTGGCGGCCAAGATCGGCGTTGATTCTTTGCCATTGAGACGCTGAGTCGCTAGCCGGTGGAGCACGGCGGCCAGCTGATAGACGTCGCTCGCCGGGCTGTGGATGCCGTTGTTGCTCAACTCAGGGGGTGCTTGCGGTGTTCGGTCGAACTCCAGTTGGGTGAGTCCAAAGTCCGCTAGGTGGAGGTGACCATCGTTGCCGATGCGCACTGAATCTTCGCCGATGTGGCGATGGACGATCTCCTCGGCGTGCGTTTCGGCCAAGAGTTCGAGCAGGCGAGTCGCCCAGGTGATTAGCGTCGCTCGGTCGATCGAGGAGCCGCTCGCCAGATGGGCGCGCAAGGTTTCTCCTTCCGTGGGCGCGAAGGCGAGCGTCACACCATCGTCGTCTTCAATGACCTCGTAGAGCGCGACGATGCCGAAGCGATCGATGCGGGTCAGCCGCCGAGTCTCGGCGACCATCGACTGCCAAGAGAGACCGGGCTCGGGTTCCTCGACGCGAGCGATCACCGATGCCGGGATCACCTTGAGAATGACCTCGATCTCACTGCGAGCGTCCACGGCCCTGTAGGCCTTGCCGCGCGGCACGACACCGAGGCTTTCGACCAGCCGATAAGGTCCGATCAAGGCGGAGGCGGAGAATTGCACACGAACTCCGAGCGTTAGCTTGTCCGAGCAACTGAGAGTAACCGACGGGAAGTCTGCCAACTCTACCGTAACTCGAACTCTCGGGAGCTACTGACCGGCGTAAGCGACTTCGCCGCCGACGATGGTGTACAGCACGGTGGTATCCAGGATCTCCTCGTCCGGGATGGTGAGAATGTCGCGGGAGAGGACCGTCACATCGGCCAGCTTGCCCACCGCCAGGGTTCCCTTGCGGCTCTCTTCGAAGACGGCGTAGGCGTTGTTGGCGGTGGTTGAGACGAGAGCCTCGTGGCGCGTCATCCTCTGCTCGGGGTAGAACGGGTCGCCTGCCGATAGCTGGCGAGTCACCGCGGCATGAAAATTCGCGATCGGGTCGACATCCTCGACCGGAGCGTCGGTACCGTTGGTGACCACGGCGCCGCTGTCGATCAAGGTGCGCCACAGGTAGGCACCCTCGGCGGAGCGTTCGTCGCCGAGCCGCTCTGGCACCCAAGGGCCATCGGAGGTGCAGTGGACCGCCTGCATCGAGGCGATGACGCCGAGCTGGGCGAAGCGTGGAATGTCGTCCGGGCTGAGGTGCTGAGCATGTTCGATACGCCAGCGCCGGGGTATGGAGCTAGGCTGGGCGGCGAAGTGGCGTTCGAAGAGGTCGAGGGTCTCGCGGTTGGCGCGGTCGCCGATGGCGTGCACGCAGAGCTGCAAACCGTGTTCGAGGGCGATTCGCGCGCTTTCTTCGATGGTTTCGATCGGAGTGGTGTTGAGACCGGTGGAGGTGGGCAGGTCGCTGTAGGGGTCGAGGAGCCAGGCACCGTGGGCGCCGAGGGCACCGTCGATCGAGTGTTTGATACCGCCGACGCTCAGCCGCTCATCTCCAATGCCGGCCACCTTGATAGAGGGCAAGGCGGCGGCGATGTTGGCGTTGGAATCGCGGATCATCATCCACAGCCGGAGAGGGAGCTTGCCTTCCACCGCCATGCGTTTCAGCAGGCGTACGGCTTTGACCGACGAACCGGCGTCCTGAAAGCTGGTGATGCCCTTACTCAAACATTCCTCACCGGCCAGCTCGACCATGCGGTACAGCTCCGCCTCACTGGGTTCACTCTGGCGCCCGACGAGCCCCATGGCCGTCTCGCGGAAGTAGCCGATCGCTCGGCCTTGGGCGTCGCGTACAATCTCGCCGCCCTCGGGCGCCGCCGTCGATGGGGTCAAGCCGGCCAGTTCCATGGCTCGAGCGTTGGCGAACAGAGCATGACCGCTGGCGTGGCGCAAGACCACCGGGTTCTCGGAGGAGACGGCGGAAAGCGAGTGGTGAATCGGTAGCCCGTCGAGGTTGGGTTGGGGAGCGCGGGTCCACTTTTCCTGATGCCAGCCGCGGCCTTCGATCCAAGAGCCCGGCTCGGTCTTGGCGACCGCTTCTTCGACCATCGCCACAACCTCTTCCCAGCTCTCGGTGGCCATCAAGTTGAGCTGCATGCGGGCCAGACCAACGCCCAAGAAGTGGCCATGACCCTCGATCAGACCCGGAACCGCCAAGGCGCCGTCGAGATCGATCACCCGGGTCGCTTCGCCGATCCAGCGCTCGATGGCGGAATCGTCACCCAGTGCGACGATCTCGCCGCCGCGCGCGGCGAGCGCCGAGACTTGAGGTTGGTTCTCCTCCAGGGTGACGATTTTTCCACCGCGCAGGACCAGGTCGGCGAACTCGGCCTCGGTGGGCTCGACCTCGGCCGCTGGCTGGCAAGCGGTGGCGGCGACGAGAGTCACCGCGAGAGTGGCAACGAGACGGAGTGGATGGAGGCGAGCGGGTTTGCACATGGGTCAGCTCCCAGATTCGGTCGTTGAGGCGGCCTGTCGACTACGCGGATTGAGGTCAAAGGGCGATCTCCCTCTCGTCGATCGGCGCGATGCGGGCCAGGGCTGGATAGTCGCGATCTCGATGCAAGATCATAAGCGAGCTGCGCAGCGCGCAAGCGGCGATCAGGCAATCGGTAGCCGAGCGAACGGTGAAACCGGCCCTCCGGGCTCGCCGGTAGAGGTCGATGGCGACGCCGTAGACTTCGGCGCCCAGCTGCGATTCCACCCGTGGCATCGCCTGCATCGCCTGCTGAACCTGTAGAAATGCCCGCTGGTCGTCGATCCCTTGGAGCACTTCCTGGATCACCGGTAGGCAAGTGACCACGTCGTCAAAGTCGACCGCGCCAGCCAGGTCGAAGGGGCTGCGGGGGCGAAAGTGCTCGATCCACACCGAGGTGTCGACCAAAATCACGACTTCTCGCCCTGCTCGGCGGGCGAGTCGCCGCGCATGGCGCTCAGTTCTCCGTGCCAGATCCCGGAGCCGCGTAGCTCCAGAATTTGTCGCGCTTTGGCCCGGCGTACGAAGTCTTCCAGCGCTTTGCCCACCGTTGCCGAGAAGGTGCGCTCGCCGCTCAGCTTGACAGCCTCGGCCAGTAAGTCTTCATTCAACACAAGATTCGTACGTTTCATGTGTGTATTGTGCCTGATGGCGACGGCGGAGTCAAGAGCGACGGCGGTGGACAAACGGATCGGTGCGCTTTCGAGCATGGTGAGGCCCTCCAAGTTGGTGAGTGTGGATACACCAGACTAGGACGCAAAGCGCAATTAAAATCGCTCAACGATCTCGCGAAAAATTTGTAAGGAGGGCCAGGTGGGCGGGTTATTGAAGCATCCGTGCCAGGTGAGTGGCTACCGTTTGCGCCACGAGCTTCTGCCCTTGGGCGGTAGGGTGGATGCCGTCAGGTTGGTTGAGTGCGGGGTCACCGCCGACCCCTTCGAGGAGGAATGGGATCAAGGGGATGGCGAGTTCCGCGGCCAGTTTGGGATACAGGGCGGCGAAGCGGCGCTGATAGTCCGCCCCGTAGTTGGGCGGCATCCGCATGCCGGCGAGAAGGACCTCGGTGCCCGCGGCTTGGCAGCGTTGGATGATCTGGCGCAGATTCTCTTCCGTGACGGCGGTGTCGAAGCCGCGCAAGCCGTCATTGCCCCCCAGTTCGACGACCACCACCTTGGGCTGCTGGCGTAGCAACCAACCGATTCGGGCCAAGCCGCCAGCGGTGGTGTCGCCGCTGACCCCGGCGTTGACCACCTGTACCGCGATACCCCGCTGGTTGAGCAACTCACCCGCCAAGGCGGGAAATGCCTGCTCCGTGGCCAGGCCGTAGCCGGCGGAGAGGCTATCGCCGAGAAAGAGCACTTTGATGCCAACTTCCTCCGTTGGGTGGGAGGCACTGGAACTTGCCGGTAGGGAGGAACCGAGACTGTTGTCAGTCACGGAGGTCGGCTCCGACCCTCCATCTCGGCCTGGAGCGGGAGCTGGGTCGGCGCAGCTGACCAGGGCGAAGAGGAGGAGGGAGGTGGCTAGAGGCCCGTGAGACGGTGACGGTTGCGCTTGCGGCTCGACGGTTGCGCGCGCCGGTTTGAAAGTCGCTCCCGCAGTGGCTATCCTGGGCGCGGATCGATTGCCTCGCAGCCCGCAACATTCAAAACAATCCCCCGTTGTAGACCTCATGCCCACACCTCATATCGAACTGCGTCAGCTGGGCAAGCGTCTGCCCTCGGGAGATCGCATGTTGACCATTCTCGAAGGGGTGGACCTGCGCATCGAGGCCGGGCAGTCGGTTGCCATTGTCGGCCCGTCGGGGAGCGGCAAGTCGACTTTGCTGGGGCTGATCGCTGGCCTTGACCGTCCGACCTCGGGCGAAGTGTGGATCGACGGCGAAGAGATCTCCCGCCTGTCGGAAGACCGCTTGGCTCTGCTGCGCAGGCACAAGGTGGGCTTTGTCTTCCAGTCGTTTCAGCTGCTGGCCAACATGACGGCACAAGAGAACGTCCGTCTGCCGCTCGAATTGCTGGGCCAGAGGCGCCCCGGTCGCCGTGCCGACGAGCTCTTGGCTTCGGTCGGTTTGAGCGAGCGGGGTCACCACTATCCATCGCAACTCTCCGGCGGCGAACAGCAGCGGGTGGCGATCGCCCGTGCCTTTGCCGCCCGCCCGCCGATCCTCCTCGCCGACGAGCCGACCGGCAACCTCGACAGCGCGGCGGGCGGGCGCGTTCTCGACTTGCTCGAGGAGCTGCGCCAGGGCGGTGGCTCGACCCTGGTTCTAGTCACCCACGACCCCGCGGTGGCCACCCGGGCGCAGCGCCAGATTCATCTGCGCGACGGCCGGGTGGTGGCGGACACCGCGGAGCCCGCCTTGCGTGGCGCGAGGCTAGCGCCGCGAGTGGAAGAGTGAGTCGCCCGCCGGGGGTGGGCCTCTTGCCACTGCGTACCCTTGGCCTTCTGATGGCGCGAGAAGCACGCGGCCAGGGCCGACGGCTAGTCTTCTTCATCGGTTGCATGGCGGTGGGCGTGGCCGCGGTGGTCGCTGTGGCGGGGTTGGCCGAGAGCCTCGACCAGGCCATCCGCGGTGAAGCTAGATCGCTGCTGGCAGCCGATCTGGCGGTCTCCGCCAACCAGCCCCCACCGGCGGCACTGGCGACCTATCTGGAGGATCTCGAAGGTTCCCGACAGACTCAGATTCGAGAGATGGTGACCGTGGTCGCGGCTCCCTCCACGCAGCGCGGTGTTGCCGGAGCCAGCCGGTTGGTCGAACTGAAGGTGATCGAGAACTCCGACTACCCGTACTACGGCGACCTGCGGCTGAGCCCCGAGCGGCCCTTGGTCGAGCTTCTGGGTGAAGAACAGGCGGTGGTTGGACCGGAGTTGGTGGAAGCTCTTGGGCTCGAAGTCGGCGGTGTGTTGAACATTGGCGGCAGTGCGTTTCGTGTCGCCGGGGTGGTGGAGTCCGAACCGGATCGGCTGGGAGCCGGCTTTGGCAATGGCCCGCGGCTCTTCCTTGCGCCCGCTGGGCTGGTGCGAGCCGGGCTCGAAGGCAGAGGGAGCCGCATCCGCTATCGCACCCTAATCCAGCTACCGGCCCAAACCTCTATGGAGCAGCTGCGCCGGATTGCCGAGGAACTCGAAACCCTCTTGGGACCGCTGTTTCAGGTAGAGAGCTACGACGAAGCGCAGCCCGAGCTACGACAAGGCTTGCGCCGAGCCGAGCGCTTCCTGGGGCTAGTAGCCTTGCTGTCACTGCTGATCGGTGGCATCGGGGTGGCGCAGACGGTGCGCGCCTGGTTGGCGGGGAGGATCGATTCAATCGCTATCCTCGCTTGTCTGGGGCTACGGCCGCGCGAGGTGTTGGCTCTGTACGTAGGGCAGACGGTGCTTCTCGGTATCGTGGGGAGCTTGGTCGGAGCCGGTCTTGGGGTTGGCTTGATGGCTCTAGTGCCGCACCTCTTGGGCAGTTCCATACCGCCAGGTTCGATCGACCCCTGGCAACCGTGGGCCGTGGGTCGAGGCATGGCGCTGGGGCTGGGTTGCGCCCTGCTGTTCAGCTTGGCACCGCTAGCGGCAGTGCTGCGAGTCCCACCGGCGCGCGTCCTGCGCCGCGATGCGGACCCTCCGCCGGCACCCCGGTGGCTTCGCCTGACCCTGGCCCTAGTCTTGGCCTTCGGTTTGGTGGCGGTGGCGGCGGCGCAGTCGGGGTCGTGGGCGATCGGTCTTCAGTTCACCCTCGGCTTGGCGGTGGCCACCGGAGTCTTGGCTCTTGCCGCCCGCCTCCTTACCGCGCTGCTCGCTCGGTTGCCGGCGCTGGGAGGTGTTGCTCTGCGCCACGGTTTGGCGGCTCTGGTGCGACCGGGCTCCGGCGCGCTCGGGGCGGTGGTGGGGCTCGGCCTCGGAGTCTTGGTGGTGTTGGCGATGTCGCTGGTGGAAGACCGTCTCTCAGCCCAGCTTGAAACCGATCTTCCCCGCAACGCCCCCTCCCTCTTCTTGATCGACATTCAACCCGCTCAATGGGAGGGGGTGCGGCGCCTCCTCGGCGATGCGGGTGCCGAAACCGAATCCGTACCGGTGGTCATGGCCCGATTCTCGAAGCTCGATGGCAAAGGACTTAACGAACTGGCCGAGGAGATTGACGAGAACTCCAGCCACCTCCAGCGCGAGCGCCGTTGGGCCTTGACCCGCGAACAACGGCTGACCTATTTGCAAGAGCTGCCGGCGGACAACGAGATCGTCGAGGGTGCTCTGTGGAGCGATCCCCAGCGTGCCGAGGTCAGCATCGAGCGCGATTTTGCCCAGAGTCTCAACCTCAAAGTGGGTTCGACGGTGGAACTCGACATCCAGGGTGTCGCCTTGGAACTCACCGTCACCAGCCTGCGCACGGTGGATTGGGAGAGCTTTCGGATCAACTTCTTCATGGTGGTCGAACCGGGTGTCTTGGACGAAGCACCCCAACAACGGGTGGCGGCGGTGCGTTTGCCGGCCGGCGAAGAACAAGCCGTCCAAGATCGTCTGGTCGCCAGCTTTCCCAACGTCACTCCGATCAACATTCGGCGGGTGCTCGACAAAGTACTAGCGGTGCTGCGCAAAGTCGGCCTGGGCGTGCGCTTGCTGGGCAGCTTTACCGTGCTGGCCGGAATCGCCATCCTCGCGGGTGCGATCAGTGCCGGCGCCTCGCGCCGCGGCCGCGAAGTGGCCCTCCTGAAGACCTTGGGAATGACCCGCCTGGGCGTGGTCACCTCCTTCGCGGTGGAGTACGCTCTGGTGGGCCTAACCGCGGGAACGATCGGCGCCTTTGCCGGCGGGGTACTCGCCTGGGGCGTGATCACCCGCGGCCTGGAACTCTCGTGGGCCCCACCGGCGTGGCAATTCCCGGCGGCCATCGCCCTAGCGGCTCTCCTCGCAATCGTCGCCGGACTCGCCGCCAGCCTCTCGGCCCTGGCCCGACGGCCGATTGAGGTTCTACGCAGCGAATAGGCAGACCTCTTTCTTGTGCGGAAGAGGGCTCTCAGAAGTTGAACTGCAAGCCAGCGGTGAGGGCTTGCAAATCCTGCCCATCCACCTCGGAAAACTCCCACTGCACCCGGAAGTCGAGTACTTTGGCGGCCCGAAAGGCCACCCCGACACCGAATAGGGCGTCCGTCCCGTCCTCGGAAACCGTACGGTTCTCCTGAAAACCGATGATCGTCCCTTCACTCTTCCAGCTCAACACACCGACCTTGGCAAAGAGCTGGAATCGACCCACCGGGTGAGTACCGACTACACCGAGGGAAGTTCCCCGCCGGTCGAAATCAAAAGTAGGCGGTTGGACCACGAAGTCGACGGAGGAGTAGTCGCAGCAGACAAAGCCACCGAGATCGTAGTACCCAGCCTCGACGGCAAACCTCTCGGATAGGCGGAGCCCCAAGAAGCCACTCGCGATCCCATCGTCGATGGAGCTGAACGGAAAACCAGAATTGGGAAACTCAGCTCCCTCATCGTCCATCCACTGGCCAACTGTCGCCCCCGCATACCATCGGTTCTCAACCCCAACCGCACTCCCTGTCACGGAACCGAACAAGATTACACAAGTGAGAATCCAACGAGTCTTCATGACTGCTCCTTTGGGTAGGTTGCCTGGCAACAGTCCACGAGGCAAGAAGAGTGCCGAAGACAGGCCAACTCGAACTCTATCCGTGCAAGTCCATACTTACCAATGACTTACAGAGGTGCTGACACAGCATCCGAAGTGACTGGCACCAGTTGTAGCCTACGAGAAGCTCAAAGAAGTGTGCAGTTTCAAGTCCACCTGTAAGCGGACGGCAACCCCAAGACGCGAGGCTACCCCCC
>QIHU01000715.1 GCA_003231035.1 Acidobacteriota bacterium | reverse complement strand
ATCGGTTAGGGGTAGTTCTACTGGATCGAAGGCGCCAACTCGAAGGCGAGGCGGGAGAGTTGTGTCTGGATTGGGTGAGAGTCGCCAAGACCGCGCCCAATTCACTAAGAGACGACAGTCGGACCTGCCAATGAGGGCCGCGTAGCCCGATTCTCAGCTGAAATCAACCAGTTCTAAGCATGATTTCGAACTGGGAACAACCGCGAGAACTCGATCGCCCTCAAGATTTTACGAAATGCCTGACACCAAAAAAGGGGGGGACGCCAATAGGGAGGGAGAGGCCACATCAGAGCTGAATGCCGTAGCCCTTGATCTTGTTGTTGAGGGTCTTGACATCAATGCCCAACAGGCGCGCGGCCGGGGCTTTCTTGCCTTCCGTGTACTGTAGCGCCCGCCCAATGTGCAGCCGCTCAATCTCCGACATTGGCAGCGGAGTCTCCACCGATTCCAGCTCGAAGACCTGCGCCGACTGGATGCTCGGCGGCAGATCCTGAGGCGTGATCAAATCCCCAGGCGAGAGCAGTACCAGCCCCTCGACGGCATTGGCCAGCTCGCGCACGTTGCCCGGCCAGTCGTACTCCTTAAGCAAATGGAGCGCGGCCGGCGACACCGTCTTCACTTGACCGCCCGAGGCGGGGAACCGGCGCAAGAAATGGTCGACCAGCTCCGCCACATCCTCCTTGCGCTCGCGCAGAGGAGGAACTTCCAGCCGCACTACGTTAAGCCGAAACAGCAGATCCTTGCGAAACTCGTCGCCCTGGACCTGCTCAGCGAGATTCTTGTTGCTGGCGGAGACGATTCTCACGTTGGTTTGGTGCACCTTCGTACCACCCACCCGGCGAATCAGACCATTGTCCAGCACTTGCAGCACTTTGGCCTGCATGGCGGGGCTCATCTCCGCGACCTCGTCGAGGAAGAGCGTACCGCCATCAGCGACTTCGAAGAGGCCCGGCTTGGCCGCCACCGCGCCGGTGAAGGATCCCTTTTCGTGGCCGAAAAGTTCGCTCTCCAGTAGCTGATCTTGAAAGGCGCTACAGTTCACCACCACGAACGGCTTATCCTTGCGTTCGGACAGTTCGTGGAGGGCACGCGCGACTAGCGTCTTACCCGTACCGGTCTCGCCGTAGATCAACACCGAGGCCGAGGAGGCAGCGATTCTCTTGACCGTCTGCAAGACGAAAAGAATGGCTGGACTGGACCCCAAGATCGCCGCCAGGGCACCTTTTTCCGCCGCGGAACGACCGGCGGCGGCTCGAGACTTCGCTGCGGAGAGAGCCGAGCCGCCGTCTCCCATCATCTCTTTGATCTCCGCCGGCCTGATCGGCCGAGTCAGGAAATCGTAGGCCTCTTCACCTTCCGGGGTTTGGAAGGACGCGGAGCCCGGTTCGCAGGGCTCTTCGTAGGCCACCAGAATCATCTCGCCGTCGGCACCACTGCCCCGCAACATGCGCAGCGACTCGTCACCTTCCGATCCTGGCACCTGCAAGTCGAGTTGCATCACATCATAGCCAGGATCCGCCAGCAGCGAGGGCAGCGCATCGCCAGCCTTGAGCGCGACGCACACTTGCCCTTGATGCGGCAAGGCGCGCTCGAGCAGAATCCGTGCTGGCCTCTCACCTTCGACAAGAAGCACCTGGACTGATTTAGGTTCGTGCATGGAACGGATCGATCTTACCTCAGCTCGTACCAAGAACTCTTCTCAGTTCGCCCCGACCCGCAATCCAATAGACTATCGATTCCGGCATGACTGCTAAAGCTACGGGGCGGGGGAACACGGGCGGATGAAACGCTTCAAACTGGGTCTGATGACGCGCATCGCGCTTGCCCTTGCGGCGATTGGGTTAATCCCTTTGGGGCTGGTCACCGCCCGGTTGATCGGTATCAATCACGACACCCTCAAAGATCAGGTTCTAGAGACGCATAGCATGGCGGCACGCGCCGCCGCCGATCGGGTTGGAGCCTTTCTGGCTTCGCTCGATTCGTTGGCCTCCATCATCGGATCTCACCCCTCCATTCTCAACGATCCTCAGTCCAACACGGCTCGGGAGTTGCTCGCCGGTACTCTGCAGGCGCGCCCAGATATTTCGGCGATTTTTCTGGTTGACGAGGCTGACGAGACCATCATCGGCGCTCAGCGGCGCGACTTGGCCGAAGAGCTGGCCCCAGTCTTGGCGCAGCCCGATGCCGAAAGACCCCGGACCCTCGCCGGCCAAGGGCGCCGCTGGCTGCGACTTGACAGCCCACTGCAAGGCGGCGGCGGAACCCTGCGCCTCATCGCCGATGCCTCGGCCCTGGCGCGGATGGTCTCTTCGATTGAACTCGGCACCCAAGCGGCACTCGTCCTCGCCACCCAAGAGGGAGAGGTACTCGCCGGCAGCGTCAGGTCACTCGACAGCTTCCCCATGGTCCTCATCGAGCGGGCGAGCGCTCTGAAGGTCGACGGCTCCGGGGAGTTCGATCCGGTCATCGAGGAGGCTGACAACGTCCTCGGCGCCTTCGCGGTGGTCCACGGCGCCGACTGGTATGTCGCCTCGCGGCAAGCCGCATCCATCGCCCGTGCCAACCTCACCCGCATGCAGCGCCAATCGTGGATCGCCTTCGGGCTCGCCCTTGCATTGGTCTCTCTACTCAGCGCCCTTTCCTATTTCACCTTGGTGCGACCGATCCGCAGTCTGATCGGCGCTCAACGCCGCCTCGCCGGCCTGAGCCCGATCCCCACCGGCGGCCATGAAATTGACCAACTGCGTTCCTCGTTCGCGGTCATCGAACGTCGAATCCGCGACCAAGAAGCGATCGGCAAAGTCTTCTTGGGCAGGTACCAGGTCATCGAGGTTCTCGGCGAGGGCGCCATGGGCACCGTCTTTAGAGGGTGGGACCCCACCATCAAGCGCCATGTCGCTCTCAAGACGGTGCGACTTGCACCCGACATGATGGATTCCCGGCGACGGGAGCTCGCCTCCCAGCTCCTGCGCGAGGCGGCCGCGGCGGCGCGCATCAACCACAACAACATCGTTCTGATCTACGACGTGGAAGATTCGCCAGAGGTCGCCTTCATCGCCATGGAGTTCATCGAAGGTATCGGCCTCGACCAGTTGCTCTGGCAGCGCGGCCCGCTGGCTTCGGACCAGACCTGTGCCCTGGGGGTGGGTGTGGCGCGAGCCTTGGCCGCTTCGCATAGTCAGGGGGTTGTCCATCGCGACGTCAAGCCGTCCAATGTCCTCCTCGGCTTCGACGGCGAAATCAAGGTGGCGGACTTCGGTATCGCGGAGTTCCTCTCGGCGATGACCAACGAGAACGAGACTTTCTTCGGAACGCCCGGCTACGTGCCGCCAGAGACTTTGCGCGGCGAAGGGTATGACGAGCTCGGCGACCTCTTTTCACTCGGCGTCCTGCTCTACGAATGCGCCACTGGGTTGCAACCCTTCGCCGGCAAGAATCTGCGCGAAACCGCTCTCAAGACGCTCAAGAAGGACCCGCCACGCCCCATCACACTGCAACCGACCACGCCCCCCAAACTCGATCGACTGATCATGAGCTTGCTGGCCAAGGACCGATCGCAACGCCCGCGGAGTGGGCAGCAAGCGATAGACTTGTTGGAAGACGTAACCCCAGGCCAATCTCCACGGTGGAGTGCCAAGGATCTTCCGCGGCGCCCAGAGAGGATCGATCCACAGACCGTGGCTCGATCCCGGTTGATGAACACCTCCGCTCTGACCCGATCCACACGAAAGTCATGATGAACAACCAAAATCGCCGACGGTCACTGCTCTGCCTAGTTCTCTTCCTGTTCGTGCTCCCTCTGATCAATGTGACTACCGCGAGTGGCAAGACCGAGGCTCGGCCGATCGGCTGGCACGTGGTTCGTCCCGGCGATACTCTGATCGGACTCAGCCAGCTCTACTCGGGTGGCACCCAGTTTTGGCGCGAGAACTGGGCGCTCAACCCAGACATCAAGAACCCGAACTTCTTGAGCCCGGGAATGCGGGTTCGCGTCTTGCTGGTCCAGGAGGTACCACCGCAATCGGCCCGCCTGTTCAAGGTTTCGCGCCAAGTCGAGAAGAAACCGACCCCGCAGCCCTGGGACCGGGCCGAAGTCAATGACCTGCTGCGCGACCGCGATGGCATGCGTACCGGCCGCGACGGCGCCTTCGAGATGCGATTCACCGACGGCACCTCGATGTCGGTGGGCCAGGAAGCACTGATCTTCTTGCGCCGCCTTGGCGGTAAGTTGCAAGGGGTTTCGCGCGACGAAATTGAGATCATCAGCGGTCAGGCCGACCTCGCCGGCCGCTCCATCTCCCGCCCCTCGGATATCGACATCGTCGTCGGTAGCGCCCGGGCCACGCCGCGCCCGGACAGCCAAGGAACGCTCCAGACGCGGATTCGCAAGAGCGACAGCGGCAGCGCCCAGCTGATGGTCTACGAGGGCGAGAGCGCGGTCGAAGCGGCCGGTGCCACCGTCGAGGTCGCCGCCGGAATGGGAACGTCGGTGGTCGAAGGTAAGCCCCCGGCACCGCCTGAAAAGCTCCTCGCCGCTCCCACCAGTCTGCAACCGGCGGCCAACAGCAGATGGAATTTCTCGAACCCCGAGTTATCGTGGGATCCGGTCGAAGGCGCTGCCTCCTACCAGGTCGAGATCTGTGCGCAGCCCGACTGTTTGCAGCTCCTGGGCCACCTCACCGGCCTCACCGAGCCACGGTGGCGCCCCAAGGGCCTGCCCAAGGGTGATCACTTCTGGCGCGTCACCGCCGTCGCCGCCTCTGGACTGGACGGTTTTCACAGCCCACCGAGGGCCATCCATATCGAGTCCGAGCTTCCAGACCTCACCCCTCCCACCGCCCAGTTAGGCCTCACCGGTCTCTACATTCGATACGGAGAGGCACTGATTCTGGGGCCCTTCGCCCATTTTGAAACACAGGTCTTCGATCCCCAGTCCGGGGTCGGCGACTGGGTCTACCTTCTCGATGGCCAGCCCGTGTCGCACCAAAAATGGAACGGCCCTTGGGTGGCCGGAGACCACCGCGCCGAGGCCATCGTCGCTGACCGAGCCGGGAACCGCACCACCCTCGGCCCCTTCAACTTCGTGGGGGACCCCGATCCGCCAGAGCTCGATTGGCGCACCGGTGGGTCCACCATGGTCGATCAAGGCGGTCTGCCCGGCTGGGACAGCAGCCCGCTCAAGAGGCGCCGACTGAAGAGGTTGCGCAAGTCGGGAGTCGTCCTGGAGTACTCGAGCGACGGCGCCCGCTGGCTCCCCATCCGCCTCGAGGCCGCCGCCCGAGGTGGCCGCCTCACAGAGGGACAGCCCACCGAGGTTGGTAGCGTCAAGGCGGACCGAGCCCGCATCTTCCTGCGCGCCCCACTCGCCAACCCGTTCGGAGCGGACAGCCCGGTGCAACTCGGCGTTGGAGACATTCTAGAAGTGCGCAGTGAAGACAAGGGCTCGGGAGTCGGCGCCCTTCGCTTCGGTGTCACTCTGACCCAGGCCAACCACTACCAACTCTGGTTCGAAGCCACCGACCTGGTCGGCAACAGCCGAACTCTAGAGCTACCGGTTGTAAAACGCTCCGTTCAGTAGGCAGCTCACCCGAGCGCCGGCTCTTTTTCGACCCTCGCCAGCCGCTCGCGGATCTCCTCAAACCGGGTGGTGAGAAAGTTCTCCTGGTGATGAGCCAGGCACCATTTGGCCAAGATCGACCCTCCACGCGAGACGATGCCGGTCACTCGTTCGGCCGTCATCGGACGAATTTGTCGGGCACACCCCCTGCGAAACGTTCACTGAGCCGTGACCATCGTACGGCGTCAACCTCCCCCGCGCGCAACCTCTCGCACCCTGTTCATCGCCGAGGCCCGCACCCAACAGCACTGCCAGTGCTACGATTGAGGGCAGTGATTTCCCCTCGACACAAGCGCCTCAGCGTACACCTTTGGGTTCTGCTACTGGCCCTCGCCACCACCCTCGGCACTCCTGGAGTCGCCCAATCCACCGCGAGAGCGGTCAAAGGGAGTGTCCAAGAGAAAAAGGTCGTTCGTGCCCTGTGCCGCAAGATCAGCAACAAGCTCAGCAGCGTCAGCTACGGCGAGTGCATCCGGGCCGGTTTGAAACCAACCGGCGCGGCGTCGGTGGGCGGAGATCCTATTCTCGCCCGCGATTTCCTACCCACTTCGGGAGAGCTACCGCGCGCCCGCGTGCTGATGATCGGCGGTATCCATGGCGATGAGTTCTCGTCGGTGAGCGTGATCTTCAAGTGGATGGCGGCGCTAGCCAAGAAGCAGTCGAACGAGTTTCACTTTCGAATCGCTCCGCTGATGAACCCGGACGGACTGCTGCGCCAGCGCTCCCAACGTATGAACGCCAACGGGGTCGACCTCAACCGCAACTTCCCTTGCCCGGAATGGTTCCGCTCGACCCAGGATTACTGGGTGCGACGCACCTCACGCAATCCGCGACGCTACCCCGGCCCGGCCCCCCTTTCAGAGCCTGAGAGCCGCTGGCTAGCCAACGAGATCCACACCTTTGATCCTCAAGTCATCATTTCGGTGCACGCCCCCTTCTCCGTCGTCGATTTCGACGGCCGTAGTCAACCCCCAGACCGACTGGGCTCCCTCTACCTCAAGCTCCTCGGCACCTACCCTGGCTCCCTGGGGCGCTACGCCAGTACCCGCTTGTCGACCCCGGTCCTCACTATCGAGTTCAAAAGCGCCGGGATCATGCCCCCGGTTCCCGAGCAGAAGCAAATCTGGCGCGACCTCATCACCTGGCTGGGCGACTACAGCGAGGAAGTGCGCCTGGCCGCCACCACCAACACCAACACCGAAG
>QIHU01000065.1 GCA_003231035.1 Acidobacteriota bacterium | reverse complement strand
ATCTCGCCCACCGATCCGTCCTGGTTAACCCCGGCGATGCCGGTCAGGAAGACCGAAACCAAGTCGTTGCGGGGAAAGTTGGTGGGAGCTTCCACGCCGAAGAGAATCTCCAGCAGGGCCGGTAGAGTCGGGTTGGTCACGTAGGTCAGGAAGTTGGCCCCATCGTCGCGCGGGTGGCTGGCGTTGAAGAGGTTCTTGTCGGGCACCCCGATCGCCACTTCGTTGACCAACGGGTTGGCCAGTCGCGAGACCTGCATCAGCCTGCCGCTTTGCATACTCGGGCTGTCGAAGGAGGGGTCCTCGACCAAGGTCCGGGTGCGCGGCAGCCAGGCGGTGGTCCAAGCGCCGATGGTCGAGCCGCCACCCGCGGTCAGACAATCGATCGGCACCTCGAGGATCAGCGAGGTGATGTTCTTGTCGGCGGTGTCCGAAGCCTCGCCGTCCACCGGCCCCAATGGGTTGAGGTTGACCAGATCGAAGGTCTCGCCGAGGTTGACCGCGAACGAGTCTTGCCGTTGGCCGGCGAAAACTCGGCCTTGGCCGCAGCCCGGGATGTCCATGTCGTGGATGAAGCCATTGGCGTAGGCGTTGTAGTTCGGGATCGACTTGGTGCCGATGTTGTCGAACGGCATGGCGAAGCGGCCGCGGTTGGTGCGCGAGTTGGTGATGAACTGGGTTGAGGTCGAGTTGTTGACCGGCCCTTTGACCAAGCGGACGCTGAAGGAGCGGCCCTCGGTCAAGGCGCCCGATCCGAAACCGGGGCCGAAGGGCCCTACGTTGACCAAAGGCACGGCGACATTCTGGCCGCCAATGTTGAGCTCGAACGGGGTAAGTCTTTGCCTGAAGCGGAAGCGGAAGGTCAAATCTTCCTCCACGTCGCCATTGTTGGTGATGTGGATGTCGTAGAAGGCGTTCGAGTCGAGCGGGAAGTAGTTGGGGCCGCCGTACGGGTCTTGGAGCGGGTTGTAATTGGCGACCAGGGTGACAAAGCCCTCGCGCCCCGGCTCGTAGCTACGGAACATGTAGAAATCGGTGCCGTCCACCTGCGGCGAACTCAGGATCCCCGGCGCCTCGCGATGACTTGAAGCCGAGGCTGGGCTGAGGCCGATGGCCAGGATCGCCACGACGGAAAGGGTGACTATCTGTCTGAAACTCATGGGAGCAACTCCTTCGGTTTGGGAACCAAGAATGGGCGGATCGGGGCGATTGGCCCGTGGTTCTGTCAAACTAGACGGAACAGCGGCGAAGGTCTTGAAAAGCAAGATCAAAGTTTTCTCAAAGATTTCTCAAAGCCCCCAACGAGCGAGACCGAGCAGCCGAGCGAGACCGTGCAGCCAAGCCAAGATCAGATCTACGAGTTCGACCGTTTCCGCCTCAGCCTCCCCAACCGAGAGCTTAGTTGCGATGGGGAACCGGTGGCGCTAACCCCCAAGGCTTTCGAGACGCTCGTCGCCTTGATCCAACGCCCTCGCCAGATCGTCAGCAAGGACGAGCTGCTGACTCTCGTCTGGCCGGAGACCTTCGTCGAAGAGGCGACGCTGACCCAGAACATCTACACCTTGCGCAAGGCCCTCGCCGCCGCCGGTGCCGAGGGGTCCTTTATCGACACTATTCCGCGCCGCGGCTACCGCTTCAATCAACCGGTGACAGCCATCGCTGGTGAGTTCCCGCCGCAGGCGGCTTCCGCAACTCTGGCGCCGACGCCAAGCCTCCCCACTCGCCATACCGTCGCCGTCCTACCCTTCGAGGTACTCGGCGCCACCGAGGACGCGGAGCTGATCGCGGTCGGCATGGCGGACACCCTGATCACTCGGCTGAGCCAGCTCAGCCAACTCATCGTCCGGCCGACCAGCGCCGTTTTGCGCTACGCCACCGCCACTTCGATCGCCACCGAGATTGGCCGCGACCTGCGGGTGGAAGCGGTGTTGATGGGGACGATCCAGAATGCCGGACCACGCTCCCGCGTCGGCGTCCAGCTGGTCAGCGTCGCCGATGCCGCCCCCATTTGGGCGCAACAGTTCGATGTCGCCTCAGACAGCGACCAACCGGATCCCTTCGCCTTGCAAGATTCGATCTCCGAGCAGGTCGCGGAGGCCCTGAGCCTGCAACTGACGCAGCAAGAAGAGGACCGCCTGGTGCGTCCGCACACCGCCAGTGCCGAGGCTGGGCGCGCTTATGTTCGAGGCCGGTACTTCTGGAACAAGCGCACCGCCCAGGATCTAGAGAAGGCCTTGACCTACTTCCAGCAGGCGGTCGCCGAAGACGACCTCTACGCCCGCGCCCACGCCGGCCTGGCCGACACCTACGTGCTGCTTCCGCTCTACGCCGGCCGAGCACCGCGCAAGTCCTTCCCCGAGGCGGAGAAAGCGGCCCGCCGAGCCCTGGCGCTCGACGACGGCCTGGCCGAGGCTCACACCTCCCTGGCCTACTCACGATTCGTCTATGGCTGGGACTGGCAGGCGGCGGAGGCAGGTTTTCTGCGCGCCATCGAACTGAAGCCCGGCTACGCCACCGCCAACCACTGGTATGCCTTTTTCCTGGCCGCCAAGGGGCGCTATGACGAAGCTTTGGTCACGGCCCAACGAGCGGTCGATCTCGATCCATTGTCGATGGTGATCAATACCGATCTCGGCTTTGTCCACTACTTCGCCCGGCGCCCTGAGCTGGCGATCGAGCAACTGGAGCGCACCCTCGAGCTGGACCCCGAGTTCCCTTATACACGCTTCGCCCTCGGCCTCGCCTTGCGCGAAGCTGGCCGGGGCGAGGAAGCGATCGAGCAGGCTGGACTGGCGGTCGAGCTGTCCCAAGGCGAGAACACCGCCTTGCTCGCCTGCCACGGCCACCTGTTGGCCCGCGCGGGACGCACCAGCGAGGCCGAAGAGGTACTAGCGCGCTTGCGGACCATCGACCGCCAGGGCGAGGTTCAGGCGGGCGACTTCGCCCTCCTTCTCGCCGGTATGGGAGATATCGACTCCGCCCTGACCTACTTGCGGCGTGCGCAGGAAGAACGCTCTCGCTTCTTGGTCTTCTTCGCCGTCTGGCCGATCTTCGACCGCTTGCGCGAAGAGCCGGAGTTCCAGCGGATCCTCTCCGAGTTGAATCTCGGTTGATCGCCATGGTTGCGCAGGTACAGAAATTGCACGGCCTAATTCACCAACTCGTTGCCGCTGCGCACTTTCCAGTACCTATCCACTCTCGCACGATCTTCCGCCAGGAAGGAGACCCCCGATGGTTCGCAAGTCAATCTCGATCCTCAGTCTCGCCCTCATCCTCCTTCCTTGGCTCCTGACCGCGGAGCAAGAGGCTTCCACTCAGCAGCCGCCCTCAACGCAGGACACCGCCACGGTTCCCAGCCTATTCACCGACTCCGTTGCGGTGCGGGTGGTCAACGTCGAAGTTTTCGCCACCGATAAGAAAGGCAATCCCATCCATGGATTGACCCAAGAAGACTTCGAACTCTACGAAGACGGCCAGCAGGTCGAGATCACCCATTTCTTCGCCTCCACGGACGCCACGGTCTCCTCGGCCGCCTCCAAGCAGACCCCGCCCAGCGACACCCCGACCGCCATCGAGGTCACCGCGCCGCCACCCCAGGACCCCAGCAAGATTCCGAGCGTGGTCGTCTACATCGACAACCTCAACCTCCGTAAGGCGGGCCGCATGCGGGTTCTGGCCGATCTCGGCACCTTTCTGGAGAGCAGCATCGACCATGGTTCGCGGGTGATGATCGTCATCCATGGACGGGACGGCGTACGCCCTCTCCTCGCCCCCAGCGACGACAAGGGCAAGGTTACCGAGGCCCTCAAATCGATCCAGAGCATGACCGCCGAAGGGTTTCGCCTCGACCTTGACCGGCGCGCCGCGATGCGCGAGATCCTGTACATCTTCGAAAAAAACAGTAGCCTCCCCGGTCGGGCCGACGCTGGGACTTGCGAGGCGACCGCGAGGGAACTCAACTTGGTGGCCGAGAACTATGCGCGCAACGTCATGAATCACAACGAAGCGAGCGCCAACGGTCTGTCGATCATGGTCGGCGCACTGGCCGGATGGCCTGGGTTGAAGTCGTTGATCTATGTCAGCGACGGACTTCCCCAGTTCGCCGGCACCGGCCTCTTCTCCTACCTCGCCGACCTGTGCCCCCGATCCAGTGGGCTATTCATGACCAATTTCAGCCGCTTCGACAGCAGCCGCACCTTCGACCGCATCACCTCGCAAGCCAACGCCAACCAGGTGACCTTGCACACCTTGGAGGCGCGCGGCTTGACCACCTTCTCGATCGATTCGGTGGAAAGCGTTGGACGGTTTGGCGGCCGCACCTTCACCCCTACTCCAGGCAACGACCGAATCCGCACCGCCAACCTCCAAAGCACCCTCTTCCAACTCGCTGAGGATACCGGCGGGCGGGCGGTGCTCAATGCCAACGACTTCGCCCTCGATCTCGAGAAGATCGGCTCCGACACTCGTAACTACTACTCCCTCGGCTTCACCACCCGGCAACGGGGTGACGGCCGGGTCCACCGGCTACGCGTGGAAACGACGCAATCCAAAGTCCGGATTCGTCACCGCGTTTCCTACCGCGACAAGCCGGTCGAAGAGACCTTGGTCGAGCGGGCCTTGGGCGCCTTGATCTTCGATTTGGAACACAATCCATTGGCGGCGAAGGTCGAAATCAGCCAAGCTCCGGGCGAGGCGGGAGACTCCGAAGTCCGCCTTCGAATCAGCATCCCGCAAGACAAGCTGGCATTGCTACCGGTGGCCGATCAACGGCAGGGGAAGCTACGCCTGGTGCTGACCGCGCGCGACGCCGACAACAAAATGACGCCGATCAAGCAGAAGTTCATCCCCGTGGTCATGGCAAACGAGGCCGGCACGGAGGGCGGCGGTGAGGCGCAGCTTGAGATCGGTATCGCTCTACCGCCGGGAGCCCATGAGCTGGTGCTCGCCATCCGCGACGAGATCACCGCTTCGACCTCCTATCTACGCCGTACGGTGCAGGTCGACGGCTGAGTGGGCTGGCGGAGTGCTGAGGGGGGGGCCAGGGCTAGGTAAGGCCAACCTGCTGGGAACAAGACTTGCAAAGTCTCTCGCCTAAATCCGATTGATCCCTAGATTTGCTGCTCGAAGGGAGCCTCCAAATGATGCGCAAGCCGATCTCACTCCTTGCCCTGCTCCTGTTGGCCGTCCTCATCGTCGGCGGGGCGACCGCTGCACAGGACGCTCCAACCGCTGAAGAAGCCCTGCCAGCACAGGGTGCGTTACCAGCCCCCAACCTCTTCGCCGACTCGGTCGCGGTGCGGGTGGTCAACGTCGAGGTCTTCGCCACCGACAAGAAGGGCAACCCCATCCGTGGTTTGACCCAAGAAGACTTCGAACTCTACGAGGACGGCCGGCGAGTCGAAATTTCCCACTTCTTCGCCGCCACCGACGAGTCGGTCTCCACGGCCGCGGCCAGTCCGACCCCATCCGCCGACGCACCGCCCACCTTCGAGGTCACTTCACCGCCACCCCAAGATCCCAACAAGATTCCGAGTGTGATCGCCTACATCGACAACCTCAATCTCCGCAAAGCGGGCCGCAGCCGGGTTCTGGCCGATCTCGGCACCTTCCTAGAGAGCAGCATCGACCACGGTTCTCGGGTGATGATCGCCATTCACGGGCGGGATGGCATGCGCCCTCTTCTCGCCCCCACCGCCGACAAGGGCCAGGTTGCCGAAGCCCTCAGCTCGATTGAGAGCATGACCGCCGAGGGGTTCCGGCTCGACCTAGAGCGCCGCGCCGTGCTGCGGGAGATCAGGGACATCTTCGAGAAGTACGACAATCTTCCCGGCCGGGTCGGTCAAGGACCTTGCGAATTGGGCGAACAGGAGCTCAACCTGGCGGTCGAAAACTATGCGCGCAACATCGTCACTCACAACGAGGCCACCGCCAATGGCCTATCGATCATGGTCGCGGCGCTGGCCGGCTGGCCGGGGTTGAAGTCGGTGATCTACGTCAGTGACGGACTCCCCCAGTTTGCCGGCACCGATCTATTCTCCTACCTCACCGATCTTTGTCCTCAAGCCAGTGGGCGCTTCATGGCCAATTTCAGCCGCTTCGACACAAGCCGCGTTTTCGAACACATCACCTCGCAAGCCAACGCCAATCAGGTGACTCTGCACACGCTGGAGGCACGCGGCTTGACGACCTTCTCAATCGATTCGGTGGAGAGCGTTGGTCGGTTCAGCGGCCGCAGGTTTACCCCCTCCCCAGGCAACGACCGGATTCGCACCGCCAACCACCAAAGCACCCTCTACCAACTGGCGAACGAAACCGGCGGGCGGGCGGTACTCAACGCCAACGATTTCGCCCTCGACCTCGAGAAGATCGGTGCCGACACACGCAACTACTACTCCCTAGGCTTCACTACCCGGCAACGGGGCGACGGTCGAGTCCATCGGTTGCGGGTGGAGGTTGCGAAAGCCAAGATTCGAATTCGTCATCGCAAAGCCTACCGCGACAAGCCGGTGGAGGAGACCTTAGTCGAGCGGGCCTTGGGCGCCTTGATATTCGATTTCGAACACAATCCGTTGGCGGCGAAGGTCGAGATCAGCCAAGCTCCGACCGAGGCGGGAGCCTCCGAAGTCCGTCTTCATATCAGCATCCCGCAAGACAAGCTGGCCTTGCTGCCGGTTGCCGATCAGCGGCAAGGGAAACTCCGCCTGGTGCTGACCGCGCGCGACGCCGACAACAAGATGGTGCCGATCAAGCAGAAGTTCATCCCTGTGCTCAGCGTGGATGAGGACGGCACGGCACACAACGGCGAGGCACGGCTCGAGATCGGCATCGAG
>QIHU01000508.1 GCA_003231035.1 Acidobacteriota bacterium | reverse complement strand
CGGGCACCGGCACGGCGGTGGCGCTGACCACCGATACCGGCTACTTCTGGTTCTTCAACTCGAGCAACATCGAGGTGGTCCTCAAGGTGCTCGACGGCCGGCCGCTGAACGGCCACTTCTGGGTCTTCTACGGCGCACTATCCAACGTCGCCTACCGCCTGACGGTGACCGACACCGAGACCGGCGAAGTCAAGATCTACGAGAATCCGGCACGTCGCTTTGCCAGCGTCGGAGATACCGCTGCTTTCGCGGGAGGGGCGAATCCATAGATCAGGAACGCTGAGCTGCTGGCTTGCGAGCCCTCCACAGACAGCCGATCGCCACTAGCAAACAGAGCAGCGGCACCAGCCAAGGCCACTTCGTGTAGGGGCTCAGGTCGGTGCGGCCACTGACCTTGGTTTGCAGGGTGAGGGTCTCGCCCACGGCGGAGCGAGCGCGCACCGAGCCGTCGGGTCCGATGATGCCGGAGACTCCGGTGATGGCGGCGCGCAGTAAGGTGCGGCGGCTCTCGGCGGCGCGGAAGCGAGCGGCACGGAAGTGCTGCCAGGGGGCGAAAGTGTCGCCGTACCAAGCGTCATTGGTGATCGTCACCAAGAGCGTAGCCCCCTGGCGGACGCGAGCGGCGACCTCTTCGGGGAAGGCTATCTCGTAACAGATCGAGAGGCCGATCCGCTCGCCGTTCCAGGGCAGTAGAACCGGTTTCTCGGCGGCGCTGAAGTCTCCGGCGTTGCGCGTCAAGCTATCGAAAAAGGCCAGTTTCCCGCGCAGCGGTACGTACTCCCCGAAAGGCACCAGATGGACCTTGTCGTAACGCGCGGGTTCAGCGTTTGGAGACAGCAGAAGTGCCGAGTTGAACCAGCGCTCGCCGGCCCCTCGGGTTGGATTGTTGAGGAGCACCGAACAACCCGCCCGGTTGAGGGCGGCGATGTCACGGTCGAGCTGTAGATCTCGGCCCAAGACGAGCGGGAAGGCGGCACTCTCTGGCCACAGAAGCAAGGCCCCGGGCTCGTTACAGGCACGCCGCGACAGATCGATCAGCCGCCCGTAGTCCTCCTGGCTCTTCGCCCAATCGAACGGTACGCGGTTAGGGATGTTGGGCTGAATCAAGCGCACTGGGTTCGCCGCCACCGGCTTGTCCGCGGCGGCGCCGTCTCCGGCGCCACTGGCCCAGCGCGCCGCCGGGGCGAGAATCGCCAGCGGCAGTAGAACGCCGATGGCCAGCGGCTCCCATCGGCGGCGCACCGCGGCCAATGCCACGCCGGTGTTGGCGAAGATGACCAGGAAAGAAAGGCCATAGGTGCCCACCCAGGCGGTCAACGGCAGTGCGCCGGGAATGGCGACCCAGGCGTAGCCGGTCAAATTCCATGGCAGGCCGCTCAGTAGATGGCTGCGCAGCCACTCGCAACAGACCCAGATCGCCGCCGGCCCCAGCCACGCCGCCAGTCCACCGCGGCGCCAGGCCGCCGCCGCCAGCCACGCAGCCAGTGCATGGTACAGACCAAAGGTGAGGCCCATGCTGGCCAAGCCAGCGGTGGCGAGCAGCGGGTGCAACTCGCCGTATTGGCGCAGCGTGGGCACGAGCCACCACAAAGCGATCGTCCAGGTAGCGAAGCCGTGCACCCAACCCAAGCGACCGGGCCGGCGGTAGCTCAGCAGCCAGAGGAAGGGTGCGAAGGACCACCAGGGGGTTAGCAGGTTGCCCTGGCGGCCGAACTGGAGCCCCCAGATTGCCCCTCCCCCCACCGCGAGGAGCCACGGCAACCAGGCCGCTGCCCGGTTGGCCGGCGCCGCCATCCTGTGGACAGCGCGCTGCGTTGGGGTCACTCCGTGGTTACCCAGGTGTCGAGCTTGAACTGGCTCTGAACCGTGTTTCTGGCCCTCTCCGCCTCGGCCCGGCTTGAGAAGGGACCGACGCGAACTCGGTGCATCACTTGGGAGTTTTGCTCGAAGGTTGACATCAAGGTGCTGTAACCAGCCGCCTTGAGCCGATCGACGACATCCTGCGCCTTGGAGCGATCGCGGGTGGACAGCACCTGAATCACAAAGCGCTGCGTCGCCGTGGGCACGGCTGCCGAAGTCGGGGCTGCCGGCTTGGGCTGAGCGGCTCTCGCCGGAGTCGGTTCCGGAGGTGTGACTTTCTCGACGGGCGGCTTCGCGGTCGACCCTGGGGCCACCTGTTGGTCATCCACCGCGACTTGCTGGGCCCGCGCCGCTTTCCGGGCCTCTTCCTCTCGACGCTGGCGAATCCGCGCCCGCCGCCTCAGCTTGGCCTCCTGGCTCAACTGCACCGGGGTTTTGTCATTGGCCGTGGGCCTGGTTTCACTTCCAGGGGTGGAGCCAGCGTTGGAATCAGCTTCGTTGGCTGGAAGCGAGGTCTCTTTTTCCGAGAAGAAATTCACTTCGGGCAGGGTACTCGCCGTCTCCCGCGCCTCCTGTGCAACCGGCTCCGCGGCCGCGACTTGTACCCCTTCTCCTCCACGCCCCATCCACACCCCGGAGAAGAAGGCCGCCATCAAGCATCCCAAGAGGATGACGAAGCCAAAGAGCACCTGGCGGTGGGTCAGGGCGATCTCGTAGTAACTCGGTTCTTGCGGCTCAGCCATGGCGAGGGGTTCCTACTCTTGATTCTTGGAGTTACCGGCAAAGGCCTTGAATAGATCGATTGGCAATGGGAAGATAATGGTGGAATTCTGCTCCGTCGACATTTCGGCCAACGTCTGGAGGTAGCGCAGTTGCAGGGTCACCGGATTCTGGGAGACGATATCCGCGGCGTCGGCCAAGCGCTGGGACGACAGGTACTCACCTTCGGCGTGGATGACCTTGGCCCGCTTCTCACGCTCAGCCTCGGCTTGCCGGGCCATCGCCCGCTGCATGTCCGAGGGTAGATCCACGTGCTTGACCTCGACGTTGCCCACCTTGATCCCCCAGGGATCGGTCTGCGCGTCGAGGATGGTCTGTAAGTTGATGTTCAGCTGCTCGCGTTCTGAAAGCAGCTCGTCCAGCTCCACCTGGCCGAGAACCGAGCGCAGGGTGGTTTGCGCCAGCTGGCTGGTGGCATAGAGAAAGTTCTCAACCTCGACGATCGCCTTGGTCGGGTCGATGACGCGGAAGTAGACCACCGCGTTGACTTTCACCGAAACGTTGTCCTTGGTGATGATGTCCTGCGAAGGAACATCGTGCACCAGGGTGCGCAACGAAACCATCTCAATGCGATCGATCGGTCGCAGCACAATGACGACCCCAGGCCCCTTAGGCTCCGCGATCAGTCTCCCAAGACGGAAGACGACAGCCCGCTCGTACTCCTTGACGATCTTGATGCAGGTCAATAAATAGACGACCACCAGGACGATCGGAATGATCACTACTCCCGCCATTTTTCTTTTCTCCTTTGTGGCTCTAGAGTCACGTTCAGGTGTGCTCCTCGGGCTCGGCAGCGAGCACGGGACGAACTTGGAGCGTCAGACGATCCACCGCCACCACTTCCACTTGGGCGCCGGCCGCAACCGGCGCGTCGCTCACCGCGTCCCACAGCTCGCCATGCACAAAGACCTTGCCGCGCGGCGCCAACGCGGTGCGCGCCTGGGCCCGCCGATGCACCAGCCCTTCGGCCCCCGTGGTCACCTGTTGGCGGGAGGCGCTGAGCGCCAGGTAGGCCAAACTACCTGCGGCCAGCAAGGCGAAGGTCGCGACCGAGGCGAGCATGCCCACGCTAACCCGCAACGCCGGCTCGGAGCTACGAAAGAGAATCAGCCCGCCAAGGACCAGCGAGATCACCCCGCCGACGGTCAGCAGGCCGTAACTAATCACTTTGATCTCAGCGATAAACAGCAGCATCGCCAGCGCGATCAAGGCCAGTCCCGCGTAGTTGACCGGCAGCATTGAAACCCCGAAGGCACCCAAGATCAAACAGATCGCACCCACCGCCCCGGGTAGGATCGAGCCCGGATTGTAGAGTTCGATGAGCAGTGCAATGCCACCGAACGAGAGCAAAGCCAGAGCGATGTTCGGCCCGATGATCGCCGCCAGGAAATGCTGCACCTTGGTCATCTCCAGTTCGCGCACCGGAGCGCCGACCACGGAAAGAAGCTGAGGCTCCCGCCCTTCGACCTTGGTCACCTCGCGCCCTTCTAGCTGCTCCAGAAGATGCTCGAAGTCGCCGGCCACGAAATCGATCAACCCTCCCTCGAGCGCTTCGCTCGAGCTATAGGCTCTCGACTCGGTGATCGCCAACTCCGCCAGCTCGACATTGCGCCCTCGGCGCTGCGCCATGGCGCGGATCGCGGCACGCGAATCCTGCTCGACCTTCTGTTGCAAAGTCTCGGAGAGATCATCTCCCCCAAGGTTGATGGTGGCGGCGGCGCCAGTGTTGGTTCCCGGCGCCATGGCCGCGATATCGGCTGCCATTAGCATGAAAAACCCCGCCGAAGCCGCTCGCGCACCGGAAGGCGCCACATAGACCACCACCGGCGTCACCGCCTCTTGCATCGCGGTCGTCATCTCGTGCATCGAGGTGGCCAGCCCTCCGGGCGTGTCCAACTCCACCACCACCACCTCGGCCCCCATCCTGTCCGCTTCGTCGAGGGACTGCACCAGGAAGTCCGCGGCCACCGGATGAACGATCGAATCCAGCCGAATGCGCACTACCGGCCGCATCGCCGAAACGCCACCGGTGGCCTCCACCTCTCCCGCCTCGGAAGCGGCCACCCAGGCGAGAAGCGGCAGCACCCAACTCGCCGCGATCCACAGTCCCACCACCAAGAGGTGAGCGCGGTGGCGACGCCCGCGAAGGCGGGCCAGCTTCGATGAACTCGATCTAGTCACTTCAGCCAGTATAGACCGGCCCAAACCATTGTCAATTCAAGGAGTTCTTCGCCTTGGGCCACGGCCTGGTAAAGTGCCGAGCGGCCCCAAGACCTCCCATGCGACTCCATGCCATCAGCGACCTCCACCTGCACCACGAAGCCAACCGCCAAGCGCTGGAGGCGCTGCCGCGCCACAATGACGACTGGCTGATCATCGCCGGTGACGTCGGCGCTGGAGAGAAGACGCTACGCTATGCACTCACCGTGCTGGGCAAACGGTTCGCGCAACTCCTCTGGGTCCCTGGCAACCACGATCTGTGGACCTCGCCGAAAGTCGAGGGACCGCGCGGTGCGCAACACTATGCCCGCCTGGTCGAGATCTGCCGTGAGCATGGCGTCCTCACTCCCGAAGACCCCTATGTCGCCTGGCCAGGAGGCGGCGAATCCTACCTCCTAGCACCCCTCTTCCTACTCTACGATTACAGTTTTCGGCCAGACGATGTCACCGCCGAGAGGGTCTTGGAATGGGCCGCTGAAGAAAATGTAGTGTGCGCGGATGAGATACTCCTGCGCCCCGATCCGTACCCCTCCAGGCAGGATTGGTGTGCCGCTCGCTGCACCCTGAGCGAACAACGGCTAGAGCGAGCGCTCGCCACCCACAGCGGCAAGACGATTCTCATCAACCACTTCCCGCTGCGCCAGGAAATGGCCCAATTACGCCGCGTTCCGCGTTTCTCACCGTGGTGCGGAACCCGGCGCACCGAAGATTGGCACCAGCGTTTTCGCGCCGCGGCGGTCGTCTATGGCCACCTCCATATTCGGGCCACCCACGCCCGCGACGGCGTGCGCTTCGAGGAAGTCTCGTTTGGCTACCCCAAAGACTGGGACCCTCATCTCGGCCTCAAGCCCTATCTGCGGCAGATTCTACCGCTGGCCGACTCCTCCATATCGTTTGCCTAGAGAGTCTCGCAAGTGCTAGTTTCTCGGCTACTTAGTGGTAGACTTGAGGTAGATCGGTTTAGGAATACGAGAAATAAAGACTCGCCCGTACGCAGTTGAATTGTATGCCCATGCATGAGAAAGCCACTCTCAGCGGACCGCTCTGCCCGTGGTTGTGCACGCCAGGTCGTGCGTTCCGCCGTGTATTCAGAAGTGCGGTTCAGCACGATCTCTTGGCATAGTTTTTTTGTCGTCACCAGCTCAAGGAGGAGCAGTATGAAATCTCGGCTAATCAAGTGGCTGGCTCTGCCAGTTCTCGCCATCAGTGTCGGTTTTGCCCCACAAGCGATCTTTGCGCAAACGGACGACTACGACGATCTCTACGAAGAAGATCAGTACGATGTCGAAGAGACCGATGACAACCTATCGCTCGGCATCGGCATCGGCCTCGTCAAGCCCGACGGCGACGGCGAGATCTACTACAGCGCCGCCTTGCGCTTCCGTATCGGCAAGCGAGATCGTCACGATGAGGAGATGCACGACGGTCGCAAGGCCGAACCGGGAGACGACTACAACCGCCGCCACAACACCCGCCACCGCCGTGGTCGCGGCGGCAGCAATGACGGCATTCGCGGCTACCTGGAGCCGGAAATCGGCTACTGGTCGCGCACCGCGGACGATCCCGGTGAAGTGAACGAAGAGGATCTCTACTTCGGCCTCAACCTGATCGGCGTCGTCCCCACCCACAACGCCGACTTCTTCTTCGGCGCCGGCTTCGGTCTCCACTCGACCGACACCCAGGTCTTCGACGATAACGGGAACCTGGTGGACGAGAGCGACACCCGACTGGGAGGCAACGTCCAGTTCGGTGTCGACATCAACATGGGCGACAACTGGGCCCTCTACGGCCTAGGCCGATTAGATCTCCTGGAGGATCGACCGAACGATCGCCAGAGCAAGGTCCAAGTGGGAATCAGGTTTAAGTTCTAGGGTGGGGGGGGTTCTCGCCGAAACCCCCTCAACCGCCCCCGCCCTCTTGTTCATGGGGACCTCTCGCCGAGGTCCCCTCAACCGAAAAAACGTCGTTTTTCGGTTTTCACCCCTAAGGCGTCCGGCCTAGGCGGCCGGGCTCGCCTGGCGGCTCGCTCTCCCTCCGCGCAACACCCTGCCCCCCCCAAGACGCGAAGCGGCGAGGTCTAAATGGTCCCTGCCGGACAGCGGTACCGAGAGCCGAGCGCAGCGAGGCGCGAGGACGAAAAAAACACTCCACCAAAGAGTCGGTCTCTCCCGCGCAGTGGCCTAAGGCTGCGAGCACGGACCTTGGGAGGGCACGGATCGGCTCTCTTCACAAAGCGGAGGTGAATGTTTGAACCCGAAGGGTGAGTTGCGCCGGAGCGTGAAGAGAGCCGACTCGTAGTGCACTCATCCTGCCCCGCAGCCGCCCGGCCACTTCGCGGGAGAGACGGACTCGAACCCCCAGCGGGCAGCGCCCATGGATCAACTCCCCCCCAAGCGTTGCAGCCCAGACCAAAATGTCTCGCGCTCTGCGTTCAGCACGCTGGGTCCACCGTGCCCTGGCAAGAAGCCGTCGAGGAACGAGGAGGGCTAGTGAACTGCCTCGTTCTCCTCCTCCATCCCATGCGTCAACACAAACGCATAAGCCACGAAACGCTGATCCTCAGTCTCGCTCACCAACTCAAACACGTGCTCCCCATCGCGCACATCGCCCGCATCCTGCACATAGGCCACGCGCTCACGGTCGATAAAGATCTCCCCCGCCAGCCGCTTACCCCGAATCGCCTGCGCCACCAGGTTCTCACCGTCGGTGCCGACGAACCAATGGAGGTCCGCGTCATCGTAAAGTACGGCTTCGGGAGTCTCCACTCGCACCAGGCAATTGGGGTGCTCCAGCAGCCAGGCCCAAAAAGACTCAAAATCCAGCGTCGTCATAGAACCCCACCGTACCAGCCTGGTCAAGAAAAGGCACCCAACAAGACCTATCTAGGAATCATCGCGACCCTCGTGACAAGGCGGGGCGCTCAGTCGATATAGCCCAGCGCGCGGATCGCATCCAAGGCAGGATCGGACTCGTCCACACCGCCGGCTTGGGCGATGGGCGGTCGGCGCAAGTTGGCGCGCAGTGCCTGGCGTAGCTCGCTGTGCCGCGCCGCCGGCTCTCGCAATCGGTTGCTCTCGCTGGGATCCGTCGCAAGATTATAGAGTTCGAAGCTGAACTGGCCACCGTCCTCGAAGTTGTGGGAAATCAACTTCCAATCCCCTCGCCGCTGGCTAAATGCCTGGTAGGAGAAGGTGGGGGGGAAGAGATAGTAGGCGAACAGGGACCGGGGCTCGTCGTCGGCGGCAAGATCAGCAGCGCGCGGCAGGGCGCGGCCCGTGAGGTGATCCGGCGCCGGCAATTCGGCCTGATCGAGCAGAGTTGGCACCACGTCTTCAAGCGCCACGATCGCATTCACCACCTCACCGGCGGCGGCGTGGCCGGCCGGCCGCACGAGGAGCGGAACGTGGAGTAAAGACTCATAGACCTCCTGGTGCACGAGAAGGTTGTGTTCCAGGAATGCCTCCCCGTGGTCGGCGGTCACCACCACGGTCGTAGTCTCATCGAGACCCAGCCGCTCCATCCCGGCCAAGAGCCGGCCGAAGTGCTCATCGACATAGGCGATTCCCGCGTCGTAGAACGAGACCAGGGCCTCAATGCGCTCCTCGGGATAGGCGCGCGGATCCAGCCGCCCGTCCAAGAAACGCTCGTTCAGTCCCCAGAGTAACTTCTGCCCATCGCCCATCTCAACGGAGGTCCAACGCAGCTCTTGCGCCGCCGGGGTGGCGAAGCGAAACTGATAGGGGGCCGGTTTGGCGTAGGGAAAGCAGCGAGGGTCAGCGCAGCCGCCGCCCAGAGGTGCCGCGTGAACCGACTTAGTGTGCAAGAAGAGAAAAAACGGGCGCCCCCCCTTCGGCTCTTCGAGCCAGTCGAGCGCCACTTCAACAGTAGCCGCCATGTCGTACTTGCTCGTTTGCCGGGACCGGTGCGGCGCGTGGTCGTAACGTTCAAACCCCCGTGCGAACCCCCTTTCGCCGCCCACATACCCCTTGGCGGCCGAATCGACGAACGCGGCGGTGCGATAGCCCGCGGCGAGCAGCAGTTCGGCGACCACCGGTATTTCGCGGGGGATGGTGCTGTTTTGGTGGCGGAAGCCCTGGGCGTAAGGATGCACTCCGGTCAACATCGCGGCATGCGAAGGCAGGGTCCACGGTGCCGGCGCGTAGGCGTGCGCGTAGCGGATCGCCGAGGCCGCGAAACGGTCCAAGTGAGGCGAGGTGGGCCGCTCGTAGCCGTAGCTACCAAGGTGGTCGGCCCGCAGGGTGTCGATCGACAGCAAGATCAGATTGGGCCGAGGGTCGACGGCGGAGTCTCTGGAAGTCTCCGAGCTAGGAGCAGGATCGGAGCAGGCCGTAAGGGCCAACAGGAGGGTGGCCACACCCAGCGCCAGAACCCCACGGCAGACAACCCGCACAGCCGACCTTGCAACCCAAGATGTTGTTGAACTCATCAGCGCCCTCCTCCTCACACTGACGGGAGGATAGAATCCTGCCCGTCCTCCAACAGATTCGCGCTCCATGGTACTCAAAACGGCCGCGGACGTGCGCTGCTTTGCAATGACCTCGCTGTTCGGGGTGGGAGAAGAGATGAAAAGTCAACGCGGCTCCACCTTGAGGGCTAGCCTCGGTCCTGGCCTGGTCTGGGCGGCGACGGCGGTCGGCGTCTCCCATCTGGTGCAGTCCACGCGGGCCGGCGCGCTCTACGGTTTTCTGCTGGTGGCGGTGGTCCTCGCCGCGAACCTGCTCAAGTACCCCTTCTTCGAGTTCGGCCCACGCTACGCCGCCGCCACCGGCCAGAGTCTTCTCGAAGGGTATCGTCGCCTCGGCCGCTGGGCGGTTGTCATCTACTTCGTACTGACCCTGGCCACCATGTTCACCGTGGTCGGTGCCGTCACCTTCGTCACCGGCAGTTTGGCGACCCAGCTGTTTGGCTCCGCGCTAGGCCCCTTCGGCTACAGCGCCGCGCTCCTCGTGCTCTGTGCCGCCATCCTGATCCCTGGCCGCTACCCGCTTCTTGACCGGATGATCAAGATCATCATCGTCGTTCTGACCCTCTCGACCTTGGCCGCCGTGGTGATGGCGGCGACGGCGCAGCGCATCCCGGCGGCCGACTTTGAGCCTCGAAACCTCCTTGGCGGCGCCGGCTTCGCCTTTCTGATCGCGCTGGTCGGCTGGATGCCTTCGGCGATCGATATCTCCGTCTGGCACTCCCTGTGGACCCTCGAACGGGCCAAGCAGACGGGCCACAAGCCACGGCTTTCAGAAGCTCTCTTCGACTTCAACCTCGGCTACTTCGGCACCACCGTCTTGGCGCTTCTTTTCTTGAGCCTGGGAGCGTTGGTGCTCCACGGTTCAGGACAGGAGATCCCGGCCGGCGGCGGCGCCTTCGCCGCCCACCTGATCGGTGCCTACACGGACGCTCTCGGCAGCTGGAGCCGGCCGTTGATCCTCATCGCCGCCTTCACCACCATGTTCTCCACCACCCTGGCCTGCACCGACGCCTTCCCTCGCGTCCTACGACGCACCAGCGAGATCTTGTTCCCTGGAATCTCCCGCGACGGCTCCACCAGCGATTGGCTCTACTGGAGTTGGATGGCCCTATTGATCGGCGGCAGCCTGCTGCTGATCAGCGTCTTCCTCGGCCGGTTGACCACGATGGTCGATGTCGCCACCACCCTCTCCTTCCTCACCGCGCCGGTCCTCGGCTGGTTCAACTTCCGCGCGGTGATGAGCCCCGACATGCCCGAAGGCACCACCCCGCCGCCCTGGCTACGCCTCCTCGCCTGGATCGGACTCGCTTTCAGCGCCAGCTTCGGCCTGCTCTTCGTGATCTGGCGCTTCTTCCTGCGCTAGAGCACAGCTCTGGCCCACGAGCTCTCGGCCCAGCCGCCCTCCTCGATCGTCCTCCACAGAGGACACAATTCCTTTTTTGGAACTGCGCGGAAGCCGAGAGCAAGAATCTATAACTAACTCAAAACAATAGGTTTACCGGATTCATCGGGTTCCAAATTCGTCCCTGGCCCACCCTTTGCGCTAGTTCATCACAGCAAAGGAGGCGCACAATGAAACTAACCGCCCGCAAGAACATCGCCCGCACCTACAAACTACTCGCCGCTAGCGGAGCCCTGGCGCTCGGCTTGACCCTGATCCCCACCGCGGCAACCGCCGAAACCCGTACCGCAAAGGCCCAGTTCGAGGTCGTAAAAACCTACGAGACGGTGGGCTACAAGAGCCATCGCAGCCGTCGACATGCCAACAACCGTCGCTACGACAACCGCCGCCATCAGAGCCGCCGCTACGACAACCGCCGCCATCAGAGCCGCCACTACGACAACCGTTCGCACAACTCCTATCATCGCAATGACCACCACCGGCCGCGCTACCGCTCCTCACCCCACTTTTCGATTCCCCGTCGCTTGATCCGCCACCAGCTGCGCAGCCTGAGCGACTTCTTCCTAGGCAGTTTCTACTACCGGGCCCACAATCACCATCACCGGGTCTATGACTTCCCGGTCTACAGCAGCGGACGCCTCAGCTACCGAACCTCCGCTTACTGTCAGGGTGAACTCTACGGTCAACCCTACGACGATCACGACTACGACTACGACTAAGACCGCTGACGTCCCTCGGTAGCTCGATAGAAGGACGGGGAGAGGGAACTCCCCGTCCACCCAACCGCCGTCAAGATTGACAGCGGTTTCGTTTTTTGCGCTGACCGTGTCAAAGGGGCATGGCACATCAAACACCTCGCGATCCTCGCCTCTACCAGCTTGCCATTCTCACAGGGTTGCTGATCTACGGCATCGTAGTACTGCGCTTGCCGGTGGAAGCTCCGGT